>CAYSOI010000085.1:0-12086 GCA_964432425.1 uncultured Opitutales bacterium
ATACGCCACATTCATCCATGCCCATTATAATTATTTTGATGATGAGGATGACAATGAAGACGGAGAACGAATTGCCTTCGATGACATACCACAGGAGGTCAGGGATTTTCTCAATCAATCCTCCTACGCCAACTCACTGTCAGATGCCACCTTCTTCCATTTGATCAACGATGCCACACTGGCTCCAAACGGGACTGATCTCTTTGAGGCCGGACTCACAGATGGCCGACTGGTCGGAGTAGATCCAGACGGCACTCATCTCTACACCATATCCGACAGCACTTCCGAGATTCTGGATGCGGCCAATACACCGCAGGCCATTCTCGATTGGATTGCTGAATTTTTCCCCACGGAAACCTACGAAGTCAGTAAAGAAACCAGCGAGGCGGGCCTCAACGATTTCACTTATGAAGTGGACGTGACGGATGGCTCCTGGGCCATCTTCAATCAATCCCTCGAAATGCTGTTTGCTCAAAACGGAACAGGAGACGACGAGACAGACGATGGTATCGCTTTCGATGACTTACCACAATCCGTAAAGGATTTCCTCAATCAGTTGCCCAACGCATCGGATATTCCTAATTCCTTAATTTTCGGCATCCTCAATGAAGACAGCTCCGCAGGTAAGGATCTCTACGTTGTCGAATTCCCGGATGGTAAGGAACTGATCGTCGACGCCGACGGCACCCATCTCATCACCCTCCCAGACGTCGAAAATGATGAACTGGTAGCCGACGCAGACGTTCCCCAAACCCTCAAGGACTGGGTTCAGCAAAATGCAACCGGAACACAACTCGAAGTCTGGAAAGTCAACGGCGAACGCAATGGCGTAAGTGCCTTCCTCTACGAAGTAGACCTGATTGACGGTCTCATCGCCATCTTTGACGAGACGGGGGCATTCCTCAACTCCCACATCGATACGTTTGATGACGATGATGATGATCCGGATGATCACGAGGATATGGGATTCCCATTTGAGGATCTTCCTCAACCCGTTAAAGACTGGATCAGCCAGTCTGCCTTTTCCAATGATGCTGCCAAGGGCTTCATTACCGAATTGTTCAACGATGCCAGCCCTGGAGTCGGGCACGTCTACTACGACATCGAACTCCCCGATGACAGAGTACTGCTGATCAATGCAAATGGAGTGCATCTCATCACCCTTCCCGCTGTAGAGGATGACCAGAAATTGGATTTTGCCGATTTCCCGGAGGCCATCAGCAAATGGATTCTGGAACATGCTGCCGATATGCATGTCGAATTGTGGAAACTCAATGGCGACAAAGACGGCACCGCCACATTTGTCTACGAACTGGAACTGGAAGATTCCCGCTACCTGCTTTTTAATGATCAGGGGCAACTCCTCAATGCGTCATGGAATCCATGGGGAGATGCAGAAGGGCTCCACTTTGATGAACTCCCTCAAACCGTGCAGGACTTCCTGAACCAATCACCACGTTCAGGAGAGATCCAGGATGCCTGGTTCCACAGACTTCCCAATGATGCCGGGTTTGCCGGTGGTCAGGATCTTTTTGAAGCCTGGTTCCCCGATGGCAAGGGACTTCTGGTAAATGCTGGAGGGCAATTGATCCTCAATCTCCCGGACATCTACGAAGAAGTATTCGTAGCGAAAGCAGATGTGCCTCAAGCGATCAAGGACTGGAGGATTCAGGAAGTTCCGACGAGTCCGGCCGATGTGGTAAAAGTTAAGGGAACACTCGGTGGTGCGGATTCCCATTATTTCCTCATTCGCCTCTATGATGGCCGTGTCGCTCTTTTCAATGCTCAGGGCAACTTCATCAATGGCCACCACTCTCCTGGAACAACTGGTGGTTTTGAGGGCGATCATCTCTTTAGTGATCTTCCCGAAGCCGTAAAAGAGTGGCTGAAAAATTCATCCTTCCTCAACCAATTGCATGGAGCTCACATCTGGACGATTTGGAATGATGCCAGCACAGATGGCGGCAAGGATGTTTTTGAAATCGAACTCCCCGATGGCAAGGAGTTACTGGTGGATGCAGACGGAAAATACCTCATCACCCTTCCCGAGGAGGAAGACGATGTCGAAATTCCAGCTACGGACTACCCGCAGACCATTAACGATTGGATTGGCCAACATGCTCCCGGTATTCACTCCGAGCTTTTCAAGCTGAATGGTGAAAAAGATGGAACCGCTACATTCCTCTACGAACTGGAACTGGAGGATGCCCGTATCATTATGTTCAACAATCAGGGCGAATTCATCAATGCCAACTTCGACACCGTTGACGACTTCTTCGTTTTTGAAGACCTCCCGGAAGATGTCCGCAATTGGCTGCTGCAATCCACCTATGCCGAGGAGATTCCTCATTCCGGGTTCGGTGAAATATTCAATGATGCCAGCCCCGCCGGAGGTACTGAACTGTACATCGTCTTCCTGCCCAGCGGAAAATCACTCATCCTCAACCCAACTGGCCAACTGCAAATCATCCTTCCCGATATTTATGAAGATGAGAGAGTGGCCGATGCCGACATTCCCACCTTTATCAGTGATTGGAAGCAGACCCATGCCAGTGATGAAGATTCGGACTTATTTAAGGTAAAGGGAGAACTTGATGGTCAGGACACGTTCTATTATCAACTCGAATTCTTCGACGGTTGGGTCGCCATCTTCAATCCCGATGGTGATTTCCTGAACGCCCACATTGAGGACTTTCACGGTACAGATCCTGATGAACCTCATGGTCCTGGCATGGTTCTCATCTATGATGAACTTCCTGAACCTGTCCGCACATGGCTGGAACAGTCAAGGTACAAGGACAAACTCGATGATGCGGAATTTCGACAAGTCTTCAATGACGCCTTTGCCGCTGGAGGCTCAGATATTTTTGAGATAAGATTCCCAAATGGGAAGCAGCTCATCTTTGATCCAGCAGGCACTCGTCTGCACACCACGGATGAGGGCGAAGAAGGTGAAGTCGTTCCGGAGTCCGAAATCCCTCAAGCCATCAAAGATTGGATCGCAGAACATGCTCCCGATCTGGACCCCGAACTCCTCAAACATCCAGACCTGGAAGAAAACTCCACTGGTTTTGCCTTGGAACTGGACTTCAAAGATGGCCGTCATGCCTTCTTCAATGACCAGGCTGAATTCATCCATGCTCACTACAACCCAGAAGATGATCCGGACGCATGGCGCCCTGTTGAACTCCCCGAGATTGCTCAACAATATCTCAAAACCAACTACGCCAAAAGTGGAGAAGAACTCGTTTACTGGGTGGAAGAACGCATCCATGATGACGGCACCCTGGAATATGTCGCCTTTCTCAATGACCTCGAAATCAGCTTTGATGCCGACGGCAACTTCCTGGAAGAACGGGATCCATGGAAAGAAAAACAGGAAAATATCACTCCTGGACTTCGTTTCCTTGCTGAAGATTCCTCCTGGGAGAATGCTGCCGGATCTTCCCAAGGTTCCTTCACCTTCGATGACACCACCGAAACCATCTCCACCACAGGCGGAGCTGCACCGGCATTCGCCAAACTCGTCTTCATCAAACGGGCCCTACCCGAACAAGACGATGATGATAGCGCAGATGACGGCACCGACACGGAAGAACAGGACCCGCAAGCAGGCAGCATGTCCTATACCCTGGGATTCTCAGGTATTGCAGACCCGACAGATACCGCGACCGCAGACTTCGACTTGGCTGGAACAGACCTTCAAGCAGGCTCAGTCCTCACATTGAACTTCAGCTACGAATTCGGCCCCATTCGATACATTATGGTCAATGGTGCAAAGGTGGAAGCCTTCCGCCACAAGATGCCCTCCTACGATAGCCCCGGAAAATTCCAACTTTCGGTGGAGATTGCAGATCCGGCAGCCTCCGCGTCCGACCCGGATGGCACTCTCCTCTCCAGTGCCTTTGGTCTGCATATCGAAATGGGGGGCGAGTATCACTACGACGGAGCCATCTTCCTTTCCGATGTTTTCTGGAAAGACCTGGGCTTAGCCAAGTACACCCAGCCATGGGACCCGGTAGTCGCCATCAATGCCAATGGTCAGGCAAACCAACCCGCCTCCTTCACCACCTACCTCCCGAAATGGTTGATCGAACACCGCTTCTGGCTCCACTCCCCTTCTGAAGTCAGTGCAGGCATTCGCAAAGAAGACCATTCGCTTAGCTACATTCTCGGTAGCCGGGATGAGGGGGACAACTTTGTTGGTTCAGGATTCTCCAGGGAGAAATTCAAGGAAAGAGAATTCCCCTTCGACACGACAAAGCCTGATGGTACTGGAGACGGCACCCTCGCTGCGTCCTTCATCGACTTCGATGGAGATGGTCATGCCGACCCAACCCTCGCCATCAGTTTCACCAACGATTCCTGGTCCGATGCGGACGTACAAATCGGCGATCCATTTGTGGACCCATGGGCCAATCAGGACACCAGTAATTTCGGAACCATCACTGGTCGTGTGATGAATGAAAACGGCAAGGCTCTGGAGCACTTTGATGTCTGGGTTCTGGATGCCACCAATGGTCCAGAGAAAATCTATGAAGGGGAACCCGTCTTTTATGAATTCACACCTGGTGACAATGGAACTTTCACGATCAAAGTCGGTCCAGGAGAGTACTACCTCGAAGCAGGTGCTCATGATCCGGAAGAAGACATTGATTACCGCCCAACAGTATACGGCGATTCCAATGGACTCATTTCACTGGAAATTGTCGACAGCACCACAGAGGTGAAAAATGTAAACTACTTCCTGAAAGCCCACTACAAAGATACTGGAGAACGAGGTAAAATTACCGGTACCATCAAAGATAGCGTAACCGGGGAACCCGTGTATCATGCGAATATCCAGGTGTTTCCTCTGGATGAGGACAATGAAGTAGCAACGGACTATCCCGTGGCCCATGGCTGGATTGAAGAGGATGGAACATTCCACGTAGAAGCCCCAGTCGGAGACGTCCTTCTGGAGATCTTCACCTGGGATAACACCTACATCCCGGTAGAAGAAACCATTACCGTTAACGCAGATTCCGAAACCGACGCAGGAGATTTCCTCCTGGTAGAACGGCAACTCGGCACCGTGTCGGGCAACATCACCGACGACAAGGGCAACCCAGTCTTCGCCGACATTCTTTTCGTAGATTCAGCAGATGATGATGTCTTCTTCTGGCCAAAGACGATCGAGTGGGAAGGCCAGGATAACGGTCAATTCAACGGAAACTTCACCGTATCCATCCCAGACGGTGAATACAAAATCCTGGCAACCTTCTGGAATGGCACTCTCCTACCGACTTATTACAAGGACGGGACTCAGGGAGTGGAAGACTTTGATGAAGCTACTGTAATCACCATTGCCGGAGATTCCAACATCACTGACATTAACATCCAGTTGCAGTCCGCTCCGATGGCAACCGTGACTCTGAAAGTCGTCCAGGACGATGACACACCTACACCGATCGACTACGCCTTCGTCATCTTCTCCGATCCGGAAGATCGCCACGGAGAAGCTTACTACCCGATTCTTGAACCCAGTGAGCCCTTTGATGGCACCTACACCTGCCGAGTACCCGGTGGAGAATACAAAGTCGAAGCACTGGCCGGAAACTTCATCTCCAGTTTCTTCCAGCTTGATGATGACGAAGAAGCTGGATGGGGGGCAGAAGAATGGGAAGACGGCTCCGTCATCGAACTCGAAGAATTGGCAACCTATGACCTCGGAACTGCCGTTCTGACTAAACTCGACCCCAATGATCAGGACCTACCGGAATGGTTGGACTTTGACGATCAAGATCCCGCCACTGTCAGTGGCAGCATCACAGGTACCGTCAAAACCAACAAAGGTGATGCCGTTCCTCAAGCCGTGATCATTGCCCATACAGAAGACTATGTGCTCTGGATCGATAAAAATCACACCAATTCCAAAGGTGAGTTCAAACTGGAGAATCTACCGGTTGGGAAATGGGTTCTCACCGCCGTTCCTCCACTGGAATCTGATGCGTACCGAAGCTATCGCGAATCCGATCCGATTACAGTTCAAGTGGTGGCAGGCCAAACTCAGGAGGAAGCCAACCTCACGCTGAAAGGTTCCAATGTGGCGGGCCGCATCCTCTTCCCTGCCAAGTCTGAAGATGGTGATATCGAGCTCCTTCCCCTGGAACATGCCTTCGTCTGGGCCTATCAGGATGAGGACAATGACGGTTGGCCAGACTACCCGGATGATGACGCCACCGCTACCACTGATTTCCAAATCATCGAACAATTTGGGGAAACCGACGAAAAAGGTTTCTTCACCTTCTACTTCGAGGAAGCTGGAAACTACAAACTCTCGGTGGATGTTCCTCACGCCTTCCATAACAGTCGCCCTGAACCCATCAGCTTCACCATCAACAACCCCAATGAACTGACAAGGGTCGGCAACGCAATAGAAGTATCCTGGAGGACCAAAACTCAGTCTCAAGGCTTCACCATTGATCGCCGGGACGGCAAAAATGGAACCTTCTCCAGCATCACTGCCTCGGAACTCGGAGCTGAAATCCGCAGCTATATCGATTCATCTGCAAAAACAGGCATTGATTATGCCTACAGAGTGAATGCGATCCTTTCCACTGGTTCTGTAGCTCTGAACGATGACGATGTCCACACCACAAGACCCTTCGTTTACCTCGCCCCCCCCAGCAAGCTCATCACAGGCGCCGTCCTGGATACGGACGGCAATGCAGTCTCCGAAGCCCTGGTGATTGCGTTCTCTGATAACGGATATGCCGAAGCCCTCACCGAGGATGACGGCTCCTTCGAAATGAATGCAGGCCCAGGTAAATGGGAAGTCAAAGTCGAACGCCCATGGGATCAGAAAGTAGACTGGCACTACAGAGGCCATCCCAAAGTCGTTAAGTTTGCGAAGGATACCTCCTCTGAAACCAGAACCGTCAACTTCGAAGTAGAAAGATCCGGTGGAGGAAAAATCATTGGCACCATCAAGAAACCAGACGGTACCAGCGACTGGTCTGAGGCCGCCGGTATGATCTTTGTCGATGCCTTCAATGAAGAAGGTGAAGGCGGCGGTTCGGAAGTGGCTGCAGATGGTAGTTTCGAAATCCCTCTCCTTTCAGGTGTTTACAAAGTCGAAGTCTGGATTGATTTCTCGGTAGGCAACTTCACCGTACCGGAGCTTGATTTGGTTCGCGTCAAAGACGCTGTGATCGACCTCGGTGACATCACACTTGGTGAAAAGAACTCCTTCATTACCGGCACACTTCAAGCCGCAGACGGAACCGTTCTACCCAACTTCTTCGTCAGTGCCTGGGATAAACATGGCAACTTCGCCTGGGACATCACCAATGCCAAAGGCGAATACGAACTCGCCGTCAGCCCAGGCCGCTGGGAAGTCGTCTTCGACCTACCCATCCCGGAAGATGATGACCAAGTCATCCCCTACCTCCCGCAGGAGCCCAAACGCGTCAAAGTTGGTGATAGCCAGACCCGTACGGTCGACTTCACCGTCGCCAAGGCCAGTAGCCAGATCGAAGGAAGTGTCGTCGATGCCTCCGGTAATCCCATATCCGATCTGGACCTCTGGGCCTACATTCGCAATGGTGATGCCAATGCGTCCAAGCACGACTTCATCTCCGAAGCCGAAGTGGACGGCAGAGGCAAATTCCAAATCTCCGTCGGAGATGGCTCCTTCATTGCAGGCCTATGGATTCCCGGCAATTCCGGTTATCGGTTGAAATCCGAAGTCCCCTTCCAGGTCTCCGGTGATACCGTTACCTACGAAGGAGATGCCACCAGCCTGGAACTCGAACTTCTGGCCAATGATGCTGTCATCTCAGGAACCTTCCTGATTGGCGGTGAAGCGGTTACCGGAATTGAAGGCGACGTCGTCGCATTCCAAGGTGAACATGGATGGGTAGAAACCAGTATCGAAGACGATGGTACCTACAGCCTGACTGTGGGGCCCGGAGATTGGTTCCTCGACTATCACATCTACTTCGATGCCGATGAAAACAGAAAGATTCGCCCCAACCCGGCAACCGCCACCAAAGTCACCGCAGTCTCGGGGGCAACAACCACCCAGGACTTCACCCTGGCATCCGCCTCCGCGACCATCACCGGTACCATCAATGATGATACCGGCACACAACTTACGGACGAAACCGTCTATGTCTGGGCATTCCGTGAAGGTACAGACACCCTCGAAGAATTCTGGACTGAGACTGAATCCGACGACGGCACATTCAGCCTCAATGTGGTCAATGGCGGCACTTACCAGATCGGTGCATTCCTTTCCCCGGAATTACGGGAAGCCGGTTTCCAACCACCATCCAAAGTCGAAGTCGACCTCACGGCATCCAACACTGGAACCGCTGAACTCACTCTGAACAAACGCTCCGCCACACATTACATTAGCGGCACAGTTCTGATCGATGACGAACCCGTCGAAGATGCCTATGTTTTCGGCTGGTCCGACGCAGGCGAATCCGCCGACACAACCACCGATGCCTCCGGTAACTTCAAATTACTGGCTCCCATAGGGGCAACCTGGATGGTCGGTGCCGACTACATTGAAATCGATGATGATGGAAATGAATTCGTCTACATTGCAGACAAGGAAATCGAAGTAGATTTCTCCACTGGAGACTTCGTCGAAATGGGTAATATCACCTTGGTCATGCCCGACTTCGAGCTGCCGGACGGCAGTGCCAATACCTTTGATCCAACCAAAGACTTCACCACCATCCTGCCAGACGGCACAACCATTACCATCTACGCAAACTCTGTCCCTGTAGATGACACGGTTGAGGAAGTCAGTCTCGTGGTGAGCCCCATTGCCAGTGGCCTGGTCAAAGATGGTAACGAACAGCCCGTAGATTACGGATATTCCATTGAACTCTTCGACGACCAGGGCAAAGTCATCAGCCAAAACTTCCACAAACCCGTTCAGATCACCATGGAGATCGATCCGGTCAAACTGGAAGCCGAAGGAATTGACCCAACAACCCTGGAAGTCTCCTTCTTCAATCCCACCAAAAACGCATGGGTCAATGCCGACAATGTCGTCGTCGATGTCAATGCCGGTCTGATCTCCGCAACGGCCACTCACTTCTCCAGTTGGGCTCCCACCTCTCCCCCACCCGACTCCACGGATGTCGAGCAAAGCATCACCTTACTGGATGGTGTTCTTTCCGACGCTGGGGCACTCGGAGCAGGCTGGTACTCCAGTGATTGGTTGGGATTATTCTACTATGATTCCGCAGAAGCCGATAACTTCTGGGTCTATCATTCCCACCTTGGTTGGCTATACCTCTACGGGACAGACAGTACCGACGTTTGGATGTACAGTGACAACGAAAACCTCGGCTGGGTCTGGAGTAACAGCACCCTCTTCACAACCAATTCTCTGGACAGACCAGAGGCCACCCTCTATAGAAATTCAGACTCAAGATGGATCTATTATCAAACAGTGGAGGATGAAACAGAATCTCGGTTTGGAGCCAATGCGTTCTATTTATACATGGCTGGATCGGAAACAGAAGATCCAGGCTGGATAATCGAAGAATAATTTTGGATTTCTAGACCTCTCCGTACGTTAAACTACGCAGGGCAGGCAGCGACGGTTGCCTGCCCTATTTTTTTCTGGAAGAGAGGACATGCCTGCCCGCTTCAAAAAAAGCTCAACTCTCCACCACCTTCTTGCCCATCATCTTCAAAATCTTTCGCTTGGCCTTGATCTCAAAACGCTTCAAAGCCATATCCATAAAAAACTTCCAGGCATAAACCTTATGCCCAAAGTGCAGGGCATCTTCCCACACCCAACAGTCCGGTTGCGACTCCAGATAATCGTGAAACTTGCCGTACATTTTCCGCATGTTGGCCTTGGTCTCCTCTGGGATCTCATCCAACTGCGTCTTCCTCTCCTTCTTCTCAGGAAAGGCATCCATTTCTGAGAAGGGAATTCCCACAAAGTCCAACAACGGCTCAAGATTCTCCCAAATCTTCTCATACCGGATAAACATCACCGGATATTGATAATACTTCGTATTCCAGTTGTGAAAATGGCTCTCAAACTGGAAACGATCCACGCCCGCAGCCGCATATTCGTCCAAAGTCATTTCCAAAGGAATCGGCTCCATACTCGGATGAGCCTGCAACAACTTGTAAGATTCCTCGTGATGATACTTCCGGCGAAACAGGGAATAGATCGCATTGATCGGATTCCCAAAAACGTAGATCGCCTTGAAATCTCGATTCGGTGAGGGAGTCGGACGATCCCGATGTTTGAAGCCATCCTTATCATCCCGGTTGTTACAGACCTTGTACTTCGACAAAAAATCAATCACGAAGGTCGTGCCCACTCCGCCTCCAGAGGTAACCAGAATCTCCATCTCAGGAGGCAATAATATCGGCTTCTTCATCGTGACTTCTAACCAGCTTGTGAATTCAATGACCAATCCCCATCAAATTTCCGCCAACCGAATCTCCGGCTCCGGCTTCCCAGGAGCAAAGTGCTCCAAATGCTCCAATTTCAGTCGGACCTCACCGGACGTGTGCTTTTTCAACGCCACCTCCAAGGCTGCCGCCAATTCCTCCGAATCCGCTTCGGCCCGTATATTGACGATCAATTCCCCCGTCTCCAACTCATCCAATAAAGTCTGGGCCGTTTCCGGCTTTGCATCGGTACGGGTAAGATTGATTACCGCCAACTCCCCACTCCCGTCATCGGGTGCCAACGTCATCTTCATGTGGGCGATTTCCCGACCATTCTTCGACAATTCTTCCTGAATCGTGCATGCTAGATCTTCAAGCAACTCGTTGCCATCCACCTCCTCGGTCGCATCCAAAGTCAACGCCGCATTCAACCATCCCAACAACGCCTCCCCTTCCGCATAAATTTCATAGTCCACTTCCATCGCAGGACCCGAAGTCGGCTCTTCATTCATGGTCGCGTCAATCCACTCATTCACACCCATTCCCTCTCTGGCTGAAATCGAAAACACCCTCGTTTCCGGAAACTCCTTCTGCAAACCAGCCCGTAAAGTCTCCAACTGCTCCTCAGACAACGAATCAATCTTGTTGATCACAATAAAGTCCGCCTCCTCCAATTGCTTTCGGTACACATACACCACCTTCTCCGAAAACTTCGCCCCCTCTTGCAGACCCAGAATCCGCAAAGCCCTGGTCGGATCCACCAGCACACTCAACGGAGCCACCCGATACTGATCCGCATACATCCTTCGCAGCGGATAACTCACTGTCGCAATCAAGTCCGTGCAGGACCCCACCGGTTCCGCCAGAAAGATGTCGGGCCGGGCATCCGCCGTCAACTTGTCCGCCGCATCCCGCAGTGAATTAAAACGGCAACAAAAACATCCACCCGAAATCTCCTCAACTGGAAAACCGCGATTGTCCACCACTGTCGTATCGACCAACCGTGCACCTTGGTCATTGGTAATCAACCCTACCTTTTTCCCCTGATCATCCAGGTACTGGGCAAACTTCAAAATCGACGTGGATTTCCCCGCTCCGAGGAAACCTCCAATCATAATGTAATGTGCAGGCATGCTACGTTATTTCTCCTGTTCGAGGACTTTGTCAATCGCGAGATCGAGAACCTGGGCATATCCATGGACATTCATCGCATCCTCCCCAGGCTGTCCGTACACCTCATAAAGCCAACCTTTCTGATACGGCGAAGACCGCAACAAATCCAAATTCTCCCTCAAATCCGGATTCCCACGATGAAACTTTCCCTCCAAAGAACTGTACAAATCCGATGTCGCCTTAAACCCCTCGATCCACCCAATGATCTGCCCCAGTTCAATCGCCTCCTCCTCCTTCACCTCAAAGTCATGCTCCACCAAATCCCCCAGCATCCGTGAAGCAAACTTCGTAAACCCCGCACGCCACAACCCCGGCTCCACCTCCTCCATCCAAAAATGCGAGGGAGCATACATCCGCTTGACCGGAAGATGCGTCTTAAAACGGGCTCTTTTATAAGAAAGTGTACTCGGCTGATCACTCATTCCCCCAAGTGGAGAACTTCATCTCCCTCAATGCAAGCCGGAACATCAAAAGTCAGGGATAAAGCATAGCCT
>CAYSOI010000086.1:0-12064 GCA_964432425.1 uncultured Opitutales bacterium
ACGGCTCCGTCGCCGAGGAAGAAGTCGTTGCCTTTGTCGTCGGTGATGATGAAGGCGGGGAAGTTTTCGACTTCGATTTTGCGGATGGCTTCCATGCCGAGTTCTTCGAATTCGACGGTTTCGACTTTTTTGATGGAGTTTTTGGCGAGTTTGGCGGCGGAGCCTCCGATACTGCCGAGGTAGAAGCCGCCATGTTCTTTACAGGATTGGGCGACCATTTTGGAGCGGTTGCCTTTGGCCAGCATGACCATGGAGCCGCCGGCGGCCTGGAACTTTTTGACAAAGCCGTCCATGCGGCCCGCAGTGGTGGGGCCGAAGGAGCCGGAGGCATAGCCTTCGGGGGTTTTGGCGGGGCCAGCGTAGTAGATGGGGTATTGCTTGAAGTAGTCCGGGAGGGGTTGCCCGGCGTCGAGGCGTTCGCGGAGTCGGGAGTGGGCGAGATCGCGGGCCACAATGAGGGGGCCATTGAGAGAGAGGCGTGTGCGGATCGGATGTTTCGTCAGTTCTGCCAGGACGGCCTCCATGCCTTGGTTGAGGTCGATGGAGACGGCTTCGCCGCTTTCTTCGGCGACTTCGGGGAGGAAGCGTCCGGGATTGCGTTCGAGGTCTTCGAGGAAGACGCCGTCGGCGGTGATTTTGCCAAGTGCCTGACGATCTGCGGAGCAGCTGACTCCGATACCGATGGGGAGACTGGCTCCGTGGCGGGGCAGGCGGATGACGCGGACGTCGAGGCAGAAGTATTTGCCTCCAAATTGGGCACCAATACCACGTTTGCGGGTCATTTCGAGAATTTTGGCTTCAATTTCGGGACAGCGGATGGCGTGTCCCCCCATTTCGCCATGGGTGGGAAGTCCGTCCAAGTAGCGGGCACTGGCCAGTTTGACAGTTTTGAGGTTCATCTCGGCGGAAGTGCCTCCGATAACCACGGCGAGGTGGTAGGGTGGGCAGGCGGCAGTCCCGAGTGCGGCAATGCGGTCGTCGAGGTATTCAAGCAGGAGATCTTCGCGAAGAAGAGACGGCGTGCCCTGATGGAGAAAGGTTTTGTTGGCAGAACCTCCGCCTTTGGCCATGAAGAGGAAGTGGTATTCGTTGCCCTCGGTTTGGTAGAGGTCGATTTGGGCAGGGAGGTTGGAACGGGTGTTTTTCTCCTCAAACATGGAGAGCGGGGCAAGCTGGGAGAAGCGGAGGTTGTCGGACTGATAGGTCTTTTCAATACCGCTGGCCAATGCGTCCTGATCCCCACCGGGAGTCCAGACCTGGCGGCCTTTTTTGGCCATGACGATGGCGGTTCCAGTATCCTGGCACATGGGAAGAATGCCTTCGGCGGCGATCTGTGCATTGCGGAGCAGGTCCAGTCCGACAAAGCGGTCATTGGGAGAGGCTTCGGGATCGTCGAGGATGGTGGTGAGTTGTTCCAGGTGGCCTGAGCGATAATAGTGAGCGATGTCAAAGAAGGCTTCCCGAGCCAGAAGATCGAGTGCTTCGGGATCTACCTTCAAGATGGACTCTCCTTCAAATTCAGTGAGGGAGACGTGTTTGTCCGACAGTTGACGCCATTGGGTCGCAGCGGGTGTTTCGATTGGATAAGGATTTTGGTGGGTGGAATCTCTCATGATTTTGTGACCTGCCTCCAGTTCTTCCCGAACTAGAGTGGTTTGGGCAAGCAGAAATGTCTCTTGATATAAGAAATTTCAATAGAATCAGTTGCGGGGAATCCTGTTGCCTCAAAATCCTGCATAAGGATATTGGGAGGATATGCGTTGGATACTACTACCCTTTGTTTTTTCTTTAGTGGCGATATCGGTTTCCCAGGGAGGCGAGGTTTCCTTCAGCCGGGATGTGAAGCCCATTCTTTCGGATCGTTGCTTTCATTGCCACGGCCCGGACGCAAAGAATCAGAAGTCAGACTTCCGGCTCGATACGGCGGAAAAGGCGTTTGCGGACCTTGGTGACTATTTTGGCATCAAACCTGGGAATTTGGAAGAGAGTGAACTGCATTGGCGTATACACAGCGAGGACGAAGATGAGGTCATGCCACCAGCGAAGTCCAAACGGAAGCTGAGCGCAGAGGAAAAGAAGATTCTGGATGACTGGATCAAGCAGGGAGCCCCCTACGAATCCCATTGGTCTTTTCGGCCTCTGCCGGAAAAGGTGGAGGTGCCCCTGGCGGACAACGAATGGGCCAACAATGAGATCGACCACTTCATTTATAAGAAATTGAAGGAGAAAAAATTGGCTCCTTCAGGAGAGGCATCCAGGGGAAAATGGTTACGACGAGTGACCTTTGATCTCACGGGGTTGCCTCCGACATTGGAAGAACTGGATGCCTTTCTCAACGACAAGTCTGAAAATGCCTACGAGAAGGTGGTGGACCGTTTGCTGAAATCGGATGCCTACGCCGAAAGAATGACCAGCGAATGGCTGGATGTGGCAAGGTACTCGGACACTTACGGCTATCAGGTGGACCGCAACCGGGAAGTCTGGCCTTGGAGAGACTGGGTGATTCGAGCTTTTCAGCAAAACAAGCCTTTCGACGAGTTCGTGACGGAGCAACTGGCAGGCGATCTTCTCCCCAATCCTTCCCAAGACCAAATTCTGGCCACAACTTTCAACCGTCTTCACCCCCAAAAGGTGGAGGGCGGCAGTACCCCTGAAGAATTTCGAATCGAGTATGTGGCCGACCGGGTGCATACTTTCGGGACAGCGTTTCTGGGACTGACTCTGGAGTGCACTCGTTGTCACGATCATAAATACGACCCTCTGACGATGAAGGACTACTACTCCCTGTCCGCCTTCTTCTCGAATATTGATGAGGCGGGTCTGTATTCCTATTTTACCCCTTCCGTGCCGACTCCCACACTGGACTTGCCCAATGATCAACAAAAGGGGCAACTGGAAGCCGCAACGAAAAAGCTGACAGAAGCGGAGAAAGCTCTGTCCATGGCAATCAGGCAGGCCCGGAAATCCTGGAGCAAGGAGAAAGCCACTGATGCCACTGTGGATGCCGATCTTCAGGTCCATCTGACTTTTGAGGAAATGAAGGGCAATAAACTGGCAAACAAGGCCGATACGAAGAAGCCTGCGTCTACTAATGCCAACAACAAGATCGTCCCTGGAAAAGTAGGAAACGCCATCCAGTTGACCGGGGATGATGCGGTCAACCTACCCAAGGGAGTAGGGGATTTTACCAAGGACCAGCCCTTTTCCTACAGCTTGTGGCTGCAAACCCCGGATCTGAAAGAGCGGGCGGTCGTAGTTCGCAGGTCCAAAGCCTGGACGGATGCGGCCAGCCGGGGATATGAACTGTTGATTGAAGAAGGCAAGTTGAGCGCAGCGTTGATTCATTTCTGGCCGGGAAATGCGATCCGGGTTCGTTCTGCCTCCAGGTTACCGCACCAAACATGGGTCCATGTGGGCGTCACTTATGATGGTTCCAGCAAAGCTTCCGGGCTCAAGCTGTACCTCAATGGCGAATTGGCGAAGATGGAGGTTTCCCGGGATCATCTCACCCGTGAAATTAAAGGAGGAGATAACTTTGTTGGCCTGGGCCAGAGGATGCGGGACAAGGGCTTTAAAAATGGTCTGGTAGACGAATTTCGTGTTTACAATAAAGAGCTATCCCCTCTGGAAGTCTGGAAACTGGTGAAGATGGATGCAGAAGCTTCTGAGGCAATCCAGCGTGAGCATTTCGCGATGAACGAGAAGACCGTGCAGGAAGCGAGAGCACTGGCCCAAAAGGCTCGTGAAGAGAGGAGTAGGATTCAACGGGGGATACCGGAAATCATGGTGATGCGGGAGATGCCGAAGCCACGGCCTACATTTATCCTCAATCGCGGTCTCTACAACGCACCACAGGACCAGGTGCCCATGGCCACTCCGGCAACCTTTGCTCCCATGGCCAAGGATTTCCCGAAAAATCGCCTTGGGTTGGCCAAATGGCTAACGGAGCCGGAACACCCGCTTACCGCGAGAGTGACGGTCAATCGCTACTGGCAATTGATCTTTGGCCGAGGCCTCGTCAGCACACCGGAAGATTTTGGGAGCCAGGGGAAACTACCATCACACCCGGAGCTTCTGGACTGGCTGTCCCGTGACTTTGTCGACAATGGCTGGGACCTGCATGCCTTGTTGAAAAAGATGGTTCTGAGTGCCACTTACCGTCAAAGTTCCACCGTCACGCCACAACTCCAAAAGGTGGATCCGGAGAATTTGTTTCTGGCCCGCTCCCCGACCCATCAGCTCTCGGCTGAAATGATCCGGGATAACGCCCTGGCCGTGAGTGGGCTTCTGACTGAGCGAATGGGCGGCAGATCGGTCAAGCCCTACGATTTGAAAGTTTCCTTCAAACCGATCAATCCAGACAAAGGAGAAAACCTCTACCGGCGAAGCGTGTATACATTTTGGAAAAGAACGGCACCTGCACCGGTGATGATGACCCTGGATGCCTCCAAGCGGGATGTTTGCCGCGTGAAACGTGAACGGACAGCCTCCCCTCTGCAGGGACTGGTGTTGCTCAATGGGCCGCAATTTGTGGAAGCAGCCCGAGCCACGGCGGAAAAGTTACTGCAGAAACATGGGGAAAATACGGAGGCCCTGATTCAAGATGCCTTTCGTTTATTCACCAGCCGCCATCCCGATGCCAAAGAGAGCAGTATCCTTCTGCAGCTAAAGAAAGAGCAATTTGCGGATTTTGCGGAAAATCCTGAGAACGCCAAAAAATACCTTTCCACTGGAGATCGCAAGCCGGACCCCAAGCTCAATCCAACGGAACTGGCGGCCACCACCGTCATGATCTCCCTCCTCATGAACTTTGACGAATCCTTTACCAAGCGATGAACCTGACTCACGACATTCTTCCACACGATCTTGTCAACCGCCGCCAACTGCTCCAGCAATTCGGAGGCGGGCTCGGTAGCATTGCCTTGGCCAGCTTGCTCAACGGGAAGGCATTCTCCAACCCGAAAGCGAAAGCCAAACGGGTCATCTTCCTCTTCCAATCAGGGGGACCTTCACAAATGGACCTCTTTGATTACAAGCCACAGCTCATCAAAGATACCGGGAAGGAATTGCCGGACTCCGTGCGGAAGGGCCAGCGACTCACCGGGATGTCGGGGAACCAGGCCAGCCTTCCCATGGTGGGATCTCCCTTCAAGTTTGCCCAGCATGGACAAAGCGGTGCCTGGCTCAGTGACCTTCTGCCCCATACCGCTAAGGTGGCCGATGAAATGTGCTTTATCAAATCCATGTATACGGAAGCCATCAATCACGGCCCTGGAGTCACCTTCATGCAAACCGGTTCTCAGTTCCCCGGACGTCCGAGCATTGGAGCCTGGTTGGATTATGGATTGGGGAGTCTGAATGCAAACCTGCCTTCCTTTGTCGTGCTGGTAACGAAGAACAAAGGGGGCCAGCCTCTGGTTTCCCGCCTCTGGGGAAGTGGTTTTCTGCCGGGGAAACATGCAGGCGTACGCTTTCGCTCGGATAAAGATGCGGTATTGTACCTCAACAGTCCCTCGGGCATCGAAACTGGCAGTCGCCGCAAAATGTTGGATCAGCTCAAGGCTCTCCACCAGCACCAGCTGGAAAAGTCCGGTGATCCAGCCATCGAAAGCCGTATCGCCCAATATGAGATGGCCTTCAACATGCAGAGTTCCATCCCGGAAGTCACCGATTTAAAAGAGGAACCGGAGAGCACATTTGCCCTCTATGGCGAAGATGCAAAAAAACCGGGCACCTTTGCCGCCAATTGTCTCCTTGCCCGACGACTTGCGGAGAAGGATGTTCGCTTCATTCAGCTCTACCATCCCGGATGGGACCAGCACGGAGGACTTCCAGGAGGCATCAAACGACAAACGAAAGAGACTGATCAGGCTTCCGCCGCCTTGATTACAGATCTCAAACAACGAGGCCTACTGAAAGACACGCTGGTCGTTTGGGGCGGAGAATTTGGGCGAACCAATTACTGCCAGGGCAAGTTCAATCGTGCCAATTTCGGTCGGGATCATCATCCCCGCTGCTTTACATACTGGATGGCCGGAGGGGGAGTTCGTCCGGGACACTCCTACGGGGAAACTGATGAGTATTGCTACAACATCGCCTCCAATGGTGTGCACATTCATGATTTCCATGCCACCATGCTTCACTTGCTGGGAGTCGATCATGAGCAACTCACTTTCCAGTACCAGGGCCGCCACTTCCGGCTAACCGATGTACACGGGCATGTCGTAAAGGACGTGCTGGCGTGAGCAAGAATCGAAAAAGTGCACATACAAAAATAAGTGGTACTATAGGGATTTCCGTACTGGTATCATTGCTGTGGAGCTTGTCGGGTTGCCTCGTATCCAATGTCCAAACCGAGAGGCCGTTCAACGCATTGGGCCGCTCGGCTCAATTGGAACTGGCTCATGACGGATATGTCATTGGGATTGAAAAAAGGGAGCGGAGCAAGGTCAACGGGCCAGCCAGACATTATTCAGACCGCTTCCAAGCCTTACCAAAGGACTCACCACAAACGAAAACGCTCAACGCCCGGTTTCATGACTTGACCAACGACCCCAATGTGATGCTGGTGACTCATATCGGCAGCTTTTTTGAGAACAGGCGTTTTCTCTACAATGCCTACGCGGCATACGGCATTGAAGACACAGACTACGAAAGTGGCTACGAAGCACTGGAATTGTTTCAGCAAGACCTGGCAAACCGACTCAGCACGGCTCAGGCGGACGGCATGCCGTATACACACATTTTATTAACAGCGATGGGCTGGAACAGTGATCAACACAAGACCATCTGGTGGAATAACCACATTCTGGCGAATATGAAGAAAGCTGCGGAGGCCAATGGAGAAACTGAGCACTTCCGGCCTCTGGTGATCGCATTGACATGGCCCTCGGTATGGAAAGGCATTTCCGATTCCTGGTTTGAGCAAAAGGTTCTCGGGCATGTAGGGAGTTACTTCAACAAGGCTGCCGATGCGGATGAAATTGGCTATACACTGGCCAACTGGGTCCTCCACAAGCAATTGCCAGAGATCCGTGAGGCTTATGAAGGAGAGGATTTTCCGGTGGTCGTGGGAATTGGGCACAGTTTTGGAGCCCGGCTGCTGACCAGAGCCATGGCCAGCAAGGGACACTTGAAAGCTGGAAGCCGGTCACAAACCAGACCATTGGATTTGTTCATTGGCTTGCAGGGAGCCTTCAGTGCCAACCGGTTTATCTCTGGAGCCGGAATAGAAGGTTCCCCTTACGAGAATTTTCAGGAGTGGGGGCTTCCGATGGTGCTTTCCTCCTCAAACCATGACCTGGCGACACCGGTGGCCAAATACATTTCCGGAGCCAGCCATATCGGGGGAATGTATGGACTTCAGGTGGCCATGGAGGAGAATGAAATCTTTGAAGTCATGAAGTGGGAGGGCAGCCCATCCCCACAACTCCAGCATGACAAGATATTGGTTGTGGAATGCGACGGGATTCTACATGGAATGGATGCCCACAATGACATCATTGACATGGAAATGGGGAAATTGATCTGGACCTTTACCCGTCTGGCAAAGCGGCAAAAGTAACCCTTACCTCAACATTGCCGGAATGGATCTTGATGGGCCTGAAATGGCGTTATTCCTCTGGCTCCACTTTTTGGACTTCGGCGAAGAGGACACGCCGGTCATCAGCTTCGAGGATGCGAACTTTGAGGTTTCGGAAAGTGGTAGTTTCGTCGGCTTTGGGGATGCGGCCCAATTCTGCAATGATCAGGCCACCAAAGGTGGAGACTTCGTCTTCATCATCTGCATCCAACCCTAACTTCAACTCCACGTCATGCAGCGGGGCCAATCCTGAGATGTGGAATGTATTTCGGCCAACCTCCTGAACCAAGTGATCTTCCTGGTCAAACTCGTCCTGAATTTCGCCGACCATGGTCTCCAGGATTTTTTCCAGAGTAATGACTCCGACCACGCCACCAAATTCATCTTTAGCCAGTGCCATGTGCACTTTGTTTCGCATCATTTTCGGGAGGACCACATCGAGAGTTTCTTCATCGGAAAAACTGATGAGGGGGCGTTTCAGGTTCTGGAGATTGATTTGCTCCCAATCGGCCCGAAACCGGAAAATGTCCTTGATATGGATGATGCCAATGCAATGGTCCAGATCTCCAGCACAATAGGGATAGCGGGTGTGCCCAGCTTGACGGGCGATATCCAGATTCTCCTTCAAGTCTTTATTGGAATCCAGAATGACGACCTGATTTCTAGGCAAGAGGATGTCCTGCACCACCAGATCATCAATCTGCATGGCCTGACTGAGGATTCTGCGAACCACCGGCGGCAAGGCTTTGGAGTCTTCCCCCATGGCCCGCAGTTGCACTTCCACATCCAGGGGATTCACAGAATCTCCTTTTTCCTGCTGGGTCCACGATTTTAAAGGTACTTTCAGCCAATCCTGGATTTTCAGAAGCGGCCAGCAGACAACCCACCCTACAAAAACTGCCCATGTCCCCCTCTTTAGACCTTTGACCGGATTCTTAACAGCAAGCAATCGCGGAATCAGGTCACTGATCAAAACCTGGACGAGGGCACCGAACATGACGGCCAGAATGACTGGCAGCCAGAGAGAGGATTGCCCCATGAGCAAATGAAAGATCAGGAAAAGCAACCCACCCGTAGCCAGAGAGCAAAGTTTGCGTCCCAACCGGATGGCATCCCCAACCCTGGAGAGATTGTCGAGAATCCGGGCGATCCTTTTGCTCTTACGAAGCTGCTGAAACGTATCTTCTTTGAGGTTGCTGTACCGCAAATTGATCAGACTGAACTCTGCCAATACCAGATGCCCTCTCAATAGAAGAACCAGTAGAAACCCTATCCCTGGCCAAATAACTTCCTGTGGTATGTTCACAAATGTTCCCAAATCTCTCTACACAGCCATTCGCCGATCTTAACTGTGTAAAGATTCCTCAAGGATTGATAATAGCTTTTGGTTTTGATGTTGTGTTCCAATGGTGATTCGGAGGTGATTCGGCAATTGATAAGGTTGGAGTGGACGGACGATGATTCCATTTCTTTGCAGAACGTCAAATGTATCCATCGCATCTTTGAAACGAACTAGAAAGAAATTTGCCTCAGAATCAATCACTTCCAGTCCCAGGTCCTGAAGCCCTTTCAGCAAGATCCTGCCATTTTCATGGTTTTGCTGGCGACAATCCTCGACGAATTCCGTGTCACTCAATGCCGCTTCTGCTGCGACAAGGGCCGCAGCATTACAATTGAAGGGCTGCCGGACTCGATTCAACAAACCTATCATTTCTTCGGATGCATAGCCGTAACCAATACGAAATCCGGCCAAGCCGAAGATTTTTGAGAAAGTCCTCGTACAAATCAACTTCCGACCTTGCTCAATCAGTGGCCGCAGGTCTGGAGGGGTCTGACAATACTCCGCATAGGCTTCATCCAGACAAAAGACCACATGCTCCGGCAAGTTTTGGGCAAATTCAATTAATTCATCTTCGGTGTTGGACGTTCCGGTAGGATTGTTGGGACTGGCCACAAAAACGAGCCGGGTTCGGTCCGTGACCGCATTGGCCATGGCCTGAAGGTCATGTTTATAATCGGGCATGGGCACGGAAACTGGAGTGGCACCGAAGAGCAAAGTGATCAAACGGTAAACAATGAACGCATGCTCCCCGAAAACGACTTCGTCTCCCTCTCCAAGAAACGCATGCCCCAGTAATTCGAGGACCTCGTTGGAACCATTGCCAAGGATGAACTGATCTGGAGACACTCCCCTCACCCGGCTGAGTTCCTGCTTGAGTTTATAGCCACTCCCATCCGGATAAAGCCAAGCTTCGGGCAACCATTTCCTGACGGCCTCCATCGCTTTGGGAGAAGACCCAAAAGGGCTTTCATTCGAGGCCAGTTTCGCAATGGAGGCGGGGTCCAACCCGAGCTCTCTGGCAACGGTCTCGATGGGTTTGCCTGGTTGGTAAACCGGCTGCGTCAAAACATGGGGCTTTACTAATTTTTCCAAATTCATGAACCCTACACAAAAAAGAAAACATTCCATCCGACAACAGAATCTCACAAACTTTTCTCATGCCCCCCCGTCCACCATTTTATATTTTGCCAGATCGAAAGGAGCATCCGTTTCGCAACATGGAGGAAGACCTTCTGCTCCTCTACCAAAACCCAGCCCCGGGGGCTCTCCTGTTTCGGCACTATGAATGGGAATTCCCCTGCTGGACATGCGGATACTCTCAGAAATTCAACTACGTGCAGGAACGTACCGGAGGTACCAAGGAAACCATCTTTCGGCGGGCGACAGGAGGGGGCATTGTCCCTCATTTCCATGACTGGACCTTTACCCTCGTGATTGGCAAAGACCATCCAGCCTACTGTCTACCACCAAGAAGTTTTTATGACCTGCTCCATCAGGACATCGCGTCCATCCTTGCCAATGAGTTCCAAACTCCGGCCACTCTGCACAATTGCAAAGAAGACCTCTGCAACGGAGCCCCTCCCACTGAATGCTTTCAAAGTCCGGTCCTCTCCGATGTTCTGCATGCTGAACATGGCGAAAAGATCGCCGGTGCGGCCATCAAGAAAACCCGCGAAGGCATCCTCCTGCAGGGTTCCATTCAGAAAGACCACCTCCCGGAAATCGATTGGGAGTCCTTCAAGGAAGCGTTGGCCAGAGACCTAGCCCAATCCTTTGAAACGACACCATCTTCCCTGCCCTGGCCATTCACTCCTGAAGACGGATGGCCACCCTATTCAGAACGCATTCATTGCCCCCTTTGGAGGGAAAATTAATCCTTGCACGTAATAATTTGAAACTTATACATGTCACGCTCAACATTTTATAGTCTCGTGTGTGCTCCCGAATCAAGGGCCACGCTGAGGCTTTAAGAACAACAAAACACAAACCGAAAATGAAAAAATCAAACTCCCTCAAATTGCTCCTCGCAACTGTGCTTCCGGGCGTAGCTGCATTTGGCGTGATCCCTGTTACTGAAAATTTCAGTATCCGTGGTCATATTGACGGTGCCTACACCAGCACGGATGACGGTGGCACCGACATGGAAGATTTCGAACTCAAACAAGCTGACTTCGATCTTCTCATCTCCACAGACAAGATTAAATCCGAAGTTCACGTAGCCTCCGCAGGTGGTGGCACCGCAGTTGAACAAGCCTTCCTCACCCTTGATCTTGGTGGTGGCCTTTCCGTTACTGGCGGTAAGTTCCTCAGCGCTCTTGGTTTCGAAGGTGACGAACAGTACATGCTCTACCAACAGTCCCTCGCTTACAACTTTGGTTCCTCCGCTGCCGGAGATTCCAACTACCAGGGTCTTGGACAAAATGCACAACAAGGTGCAAGAGCTACCTACGACATGGACAACCTCTCCGCCTCCCTGGCCATCGTTGACCAGGCATTCTCCTCTTCCGGTACAGCTGGCGACGCGGATGACTTCGGTTTCGAAGCTTCTCTGTCCTACAATGCGATGGAAGGTCTTACTGTTGCAGTTGGTACCGCTCAAGATGACGAAGGTGCAGCCATGGGCGTAGACAACCTTTACAACATCTGGGCTCAGTATGAAGGCATCGACAACCTGATCCTTGCTGCTGAATACAACAACTACGAGAACTACGAAGAAGACGCTTACAGCTGGCTCATCATGGGTAACTACTCCTTCGGCAACTCTCTCGCTGCAACTCTGCGTTACAGCCAGGCTGAAGAAGACATGAACTCTGCTGGTGCAAACTACAAGGCTGAAAAGTTCACCCTCAGCCCAAGCTACCAATTCACCGAAAACCTTCTCGGTGTGATTGAGTACAGCACAGGTGAATACGAAGTTGCTGGCGGTGCCGGAGTCGACGTTGACTTCTTCGCTGTTGAAGCTCTCTTCACCTTCTAATCTCAGATCGATTTCTGATTCACAAAAAGGCCGCCCATCTCCGGGCGGCCTTTTTTGTTTTGAAGAAGCATTGCCATAGGTCCTATGTGATGAATCGGGCCTGTAAACCTAACCCGGCATAGCCGGAACCAAAATGTTGGAGTATTGGAGTATTGGATTTGTT
>CAYSOI010000087.1:0-3681 GCA_964432425.1 uncultured Opitutales bacterium
TCCGCTCAGGCTCCGATTCCAGGGACCACTCCACAGCCGGCGCCTGCACCTGCTCCGGCAGCTCCAGTGGGGGCTGTGAACCAACAACCTGCTCAGCCTGCGGGAGGTTCTGGTGCCGGTGTGTATCATCAGGGTGGATTTGAGAGCAACACCCTCAACCAAACCGCCGACCGCATCTTTGATCCCAACAGTGACTCCATTGACATGGAAAACGGCACCTTCGTCTGGAAAGGGAAGGGCTTTACTTTTGGCAATGATCGACTGCTGGGAGGACGTTTTGAACGTTATTTGCAGACGCCGTCTTCCGTCATTGAGGAACGAAACAAGTACGAAGAGATTCTGAAAACCATTGGCAAAAACCTTTCTGTCTATGAGCAGAACGGGAATTGGGACGGCGTGATGGATGCCTGGGATTTACTGGTGCAGGCCGGGGAGTACAGCGAATATGATGGTGGAATGAGCCTCGTACTGGGAGCCTTGGTCTACAACACCTGGCGACTTCGTGACGAATTCAAACGCAACTCCCGATACCAGAATGAGCTCAATGCCCGTAAGAGCAAATTGGAGTCGATTATTGCCAATCGCTATCGTCACCAGCAGGTGCAGTCAGTCATCACGACTCGTGATCAGGGTGGCGGGACTCGTACCGTAACCGCACAAGGTGCCGTGCCCGAAGAAATGTCTGAAGCCGGTTTCAAAATGAAGGAGTATGCGGATGTGAACACCAAACTGGCGGCGCTGAACAGCCAGAAGACTTTAACTGGCAAAGAAGCTCAAATCCAGTTTCAGGGGCAGTTGGCCCGTTTTCTTGTTGATCGCCGCTTCAAGCATGTACTCATCGGAGCAAATTTTTACCGGTTGCTGTTCAAAGGAACGGCGCAGCAAGTGATCGAAGCCAAAGAGGAGATTGCCGCCTTCTTTCCAGACTCACAAATGAATATCACGGTGGATCAATTGGCTTTTCTTGCCAGGGAAGCGATCAATGAGGCTGAAACCGGTATGCTTGCGGTGAACAATGCCTTTCGGTTGGGCAATCGGGTAACTGCCTACAAGCGGCTTCAGGAAACCTTCTTTCTCGGGGAGCATTTGTCGGCGCTGCACTCCTTTGATGACGATAAGCGGGCCGAGCTGTTTCAGCTCAAACGAGACATGACAGAAGCCCGGGACCTGATCATCGACAAAGCTTATGATGATGCTCTGGAGCTGGTGCTGGACATCAAGTCCAAAGCCCGGGACTTTGAATCCCGCCGTATTGAAGCCGGCATCCGCAAAGCTAAGAACGCCAGTGAAAATGCCATCTTTGCCGCCATCCAGCACCGTAGTTTGGGCCAAATTGATAAAGCGGAAGCTGCCTTTCGGGAAGCGGCAACCATCTGGCCAGACAACCCTAGATTACGGGAATTCCAGTTGGAGGGGGCGCAGATGCTGGATAAGTTTGTTCAGGGCAAACAGTTGTTCGATCAATTGATGCAGAGAAAGGATTACCGGGGCATTCAGGAAAAGGCTCTGGAATTTGGTGTCGCTCTGTCTGAAGATCCTGTCCGGAGAGAAAGACTCACGGATATTGTCAAACGAATGGCTGAGCTGGACATCTTTCTCACCCAGGCAGAAGCGGCGTTGAATATCAATAATCCCCATGGTGCCTGGGAGATTCTCCTGAAAGCTGAAGAGGTCGACCCGGATGATGTGAAGCTTAACCGTAGCAAAGCCCAAATTGTTACCAAGGTGGCTCCTTTCGTGGCAGAACTGCAAAAAGCTGCTGAATTTGAAGACAGAGGCCAGTATGCTGCCTGTTTGATGGCGTTTCTCTCCGCCCAGGAGATTTACCCGGCCAGCCTGATCAGCAATGAGGGCATACAGCGAGTGTCGAATGCTCTGCTGGATGATTTGGCCTCGAATTGAGTGACAGATAGGTCGTATAGGCCGTAGAGGACCTATCTTCAGATGAGCTTTCCAGCGTTGTCCCGGATGTAGCTGAGGCTCTCGTCAAGGCCTCCTTGTCGGGCCCGAAACTGCCAGATGTGGAAAAACTTTTCTGCAAGGTCGAGTCGAGCGTTGGACTGATCAGGGAGGTTCCCGGTTTCCTGAAAGTGTTGGGCTCTTTCGATTCCCAGCAGTCCTAGATCCAGACCCATGCGAAGTTCTTGCTTGATCCAATCTCCATCGGAGCAGGTGGGGGCAGCATCTTCCAGCCAGCCACGGGTTTCCTTGAAGTGTTTGGCGGCTCGTTTCAAGAGCCGGGGTTCCAAATCTCCAAGAGTCTTGGATAACTTTTCTTTGGTTCCGAATAAGAACTGAAAACTTGGGCTGGTGTTGATCAATGGCTTTTCCATGAGGACGTCATTATTGCCCATCGAGAAAATGACCTTGGAAAGGATGCCGGACGGGTCCTTGTAGCGATAGCGGTCCAGCATGTCTGGAATGTGGGTGGCGGAGGTGCGTTTATGGTTCCAGGCGACCTGGGCATGATAAAACAGAGCGGGGTGGAGGAGAGGCCAGGGTTGGTGGTTTCCGTTGTCTCCCCATGAAGTCAGCAGACTGCCTTTGGCCCCATGTGCCATGGCATTTTCGATGGCGGAGTGGATGTTTTCCAACGCATTGGAGAGACGGCCGTTGAAGGAGTTCCAAGTGGAGGTCCCGGGAGCGACCAGGTACTTGTAGCCGCTTCTGGCCACATCTGCACATTGTTCCGGAAAGGGGTGGTCGGCTTCGTAACCCCAGATCACCGGCATCACGTCTTGTGGAAGTTGGCTGACGAGTTCCGGTTTTTCCAGAATGATGTCGCTCCAGAACAGCATCTTGTGGCCCTGTTGTCGTACACTCTCATGGATCTTTTTCAGGAAATCCAGATAGACAACATGCTTTCCTTTTTCCGCCACCAGGTCCTTGCTCCAGCCTTGTCCGAGTTCCCAGGGTTCATCCAGGCCCACATTGAATTGCCGGCTGGTGAAATTGGCGAGAAATTCTTCATGCAGGGGCTTGAGGAAATCGATGCTTTCCTGATTGGGCTTCAGAGTTCCTCCGTGGTCCCGAATGATCAACGGAACTTCCCTGCGAAATCCTTCCGGGCATTCCGCAAGGTGTTTGTAGGGTTCATGACGGAGCCATCTTTCGAAGTGGCCGAAGGAATTGAAGTTGGGGACCAGTTCGATGCCGTGTTCCAGACAGTGTTCGTCCAGTTCCTGAATTTCTACCGGTGTGAAAGGGGAGGCGTCCTTCCAGACCGTTTCGTGATCCTGGAAGGCGAAGGTGTGCTCAATGTAGAGCTGAAACTGATTGTATCGCAGTTTGCCCAGCAAAACGATCAATGCCCGCAGCGAATGCATCTTCGGAACCTTGCAGCGGCTAACATCCAGCATGAACCCACGGATCTCAAGACTGGGTTCATCCTTGATGATGCAGCAGGGGATGTGAATGTCGGTGAATTGTTCCGCCAACTGGGCAAGGTGTTGCTTGGCATAGAGAATGCCCCGGTCATCCCCTTTGATGAAGATCGAGTCTGGCGTGATCTCCAGAATGTACCCTTCCTTCGGCAGTGATGCCGTACGTTCGATCACCGGGTTCAATTCACCCTGTGGGCAGTGTTCACCACCAGAGAGTTTCAGCTGCTTGGGAGGAGGAAAGAGGTGGATCATGGTGCACTTTCTGTCACTGGTGAATTGGGTAAAGGATCCGTTCGTT
>CAYSOI010000087.1:3781-9842 GCA_964432425.1 uncultured Opitutales bacterium
TTCCCTAAGCGAAGGGCAAATTTTCGTTTCTTCCGTAGCTCTGCAAATAACTGCTCCCGAAACTCAGCATTTTCCGTTTTGGCGAATTGGATTTGTTGATTGCTGATCGGATTGTGAGCGACCCCTGTGTAAGGAGCTGCATCATAGTAGAACAATCGGTAAACATGATCCAACCATTTACTATTCTGGATACCCTCATTTTCTCCAATCAACTTTTGAACATGTCGTTTACAAAGAATCCGAATGGTTTCTCCGACAGATTGAGGGTTCGACCTGTATTGGGGCTCCACTAATTGAGGCAGTCTCTTCAGGAAAAAGGCCCCATCAATGAGAATGGCGATTTTTCTAATTCTCATCATCAACGAAAAATTCACAAAAAAGCCCCAGGATTATGCAATCCTCAGGATAGGTGAGGATGCTTTTTCTCAAGGGGCGGATTATGGGTCCTAAGAATGTGAAAGTGATCAATCGAGACAAGCTCTTTATGGAGGATTTGTATCGAAATGGTCGATCAGGCTTCCGATTTATCCCGCAGAGCATATCCACAGCCCCAGGTCAGTAAGGCGGTCACTGGCCAGGCCCAGGCGGAGTGAATGATGACTCCCAGTCGGTCTGTTTCTCCTACAATGTCAGAGGTAATCAGCTTGAGGAGGGTAAAGTTGGCAATCTGATGGGGGGGCAGGAGTTCGAGTAAAATCAGGAGGTTCCAGAAGTCGGTTCGGATCAGCAGTACAAGGATAAAGGAAAGGGCAAATCCAAGGGCCAGTCCGCGAAAGGTAGCTTTGTTGGTAAAGAAGGCGGCGAGGAAGAAGCCGAGCATGGGGCCGACGGTGTAGGAGGTCATCCCGAAGGCCAGTTCCACGATGTTGATGTCTTCCTTGACCATGTTGATGAGGAGGGCAAAGGCAGATAATCCGACTCCCCAGACAATGACCAACAGGCGGGAAAGTTGAATTTCAGAGAGGTTGGGCAGAAAGGGCTTTTTTGACTCTGGATTGCGAAGCAAGGAGAACGAGGTCTGGGATAGTGCGGCGAGGATCGAATCCAGGCTGGAGATTGCTGCGGCGAAGATGCCTGCCAGGATCAATGCCCGTAAACCTTGGGGCAACTCCGTAACAATCCAGACGGGGTAGTAGGCGTCTTTCCTCTGGTTGGGTTCCAGAGAGTCAATGTGGCTCTGGAACGTTGCCAGCGATTCCGGCACATGGATTTGGTGGTAGTAGGTGTACATCGCAGCTCCCACCATCAGCATCAACGCCGTGATCAACAATGCCGCCGAACTGGCGATGATCGCTTTCCGGGCATCTTTCTCATTGCGGCAGCAGAACATTCTTTGAGCGTTGAGCTGATCGACCCCGAACATACTGAGGTTCTGAAAGGGCACGGCAATGATGGCTACCCACAAGGTGAATCCGGCTGCCGGATCTCGGGAGAGGTTCAGAAGTGTTAGTTTGTTGGCTTCACCGGATACGGCCATCAATTCACTCCATCCTCCGCTGATGCCATTGAGCATCCAGGCCAAAGAGAATAGGGCTGCTCCCACAAAGAGGAAGAATTGCATCACATCGGTCCAGATCACCGTTTGCATCCCGCCCATCAATGTCCAGCCAATGGCAAAGACACCGATGATCCAGATGCAGTGGTGAAATTCAAGTTGGGTAACGACTTTCAAGGCCAATGCCGCCACCAATACTCGGACGCTCTGCCCAAGAATCCCGCCAATCTGGAAGAGGATGGTCGCCATCTTTTTGACTCTAGGCTCCAGTCGATTGCCCATGTAGTCGTAGGGGCTGTAAATTTCCCGCTCATAAAAGGCTTTTACGAAGAAGAGCCCGACCAGAACTCTGGCAATGATGGAACCAATTCCCCACTGCAGGTAGGTGAAGTTGCCGTTTGCTGCATAGACCATCCCGGGGACACCGATAAAGGTCACCCCACTGATTTCCGTCGCAATGATCGAACCAGTCACCGCAGGCCATGGCAAAGATCGGCCCGCCAGGAAAAAGTCTTTGATGCTGGATTGTTTGCCGCTGAGAAAATGCCCGACCAACGTCGTCAGCAGCAGGTAGCCGAAGACCACTACCCAATCAAGAAGAGTAAAATATTCGGAACCCATGATTAGGGGAGATTCAGGCGACCCAGATTTTCTCGGCTACCTTGGTTCCCAGTGACATTTCGCCGTTTTGGTTTTTGATGGTGACGGCTCCGGCAATGCTGGACCGGTTCAGAACGGTAATCGCTGCCCCTGGTGTCAGGGCATTGTCCATGGCAAATTTCAAAAAGGCGGGTTCCTGATCCAGAATCCGCTGAATTTTCAATTCCTTGTTTAAGGGGCAATCCATCAAACTTTTGTGGGTAATGTGTTTGTAGGTGCCATCCTTGGTCGGGATGGGATCTCCATGCGGGTCAAATTCGGGATAGTTACAAAGTTCATCAATTCTATCTAAGATTCGATCGGAGACCACATGTTCAAGTTCTTCTGCATCCTGATGAATTTCTCCCCAGTCCAAATGGAGGACTTCCACGAGAAAGACTTCGATCAGGCGGTGCCTTCTGAGCATCCGGATGGCCAGTTGGCGACCTTCATCGGTCAGGTTGACACCCACTCTGGGAATGTACTCCAGCAAGTTATCCTTCTCCATGCTTTTGACCATGGTTGTGGCGGTGCCTGGAACGACTCCCAAAGCTTTGGCAACTGTACCCATCGAGACCGGGCTGTCCGGAGTCTCCTGTTCTACAAGGAAGATTTCCTTAACGTAATTTTCTATCGTTGTCGTAGGCATGTAAGATAAGCAGGCTCAGGTCTTGCAAGATGGAGCCGCGAAGGGCAAGTTCAAAGGCATCCTTTTGTGAAAACTTTCCATTTATGAATGAGCTTCAGGCAGTTCCCAAATTTCCTAAACCTCCAGACCAAACCGTTGATATACTGATCATTGCGGGGGAGCATTCCGGTGATGAACAGGCATCCCGAATGGTTCGAAGATTATTGAAGAAAGAGCCAGGGTTGCAGATTTCTGCCTTTGGTGGAAAAAATCTGGCCGATGCCGGAGCGCAGCTTCTGTATGACATGACGGAAAGCTCCGTGGTCGGGTTTGTGGAGGTCCTGAAGTCGTATGGTTTTTTCAAAGAGTTGTTTCGCCACATCATTGACTGGATCGTCACTTATCAGCCCAAGGTGGTGTGCCTGGTGGATTATCCCGGTTTGAACCTTCGTATTGCCAAGGAACTCTATTTTCGGGGCATTTCTCAAAAGGGCGGGGGAGAGATGAAGGTGGTCTACTACATTGCTCCGCAAGTCTGGGCATGGAAAGAGCACCGGAGGTTTCAAATGGCCCGTTGGTTGGATGCTCTCGGGGTGATTTTCCCCTTTGAAAAGGAGGTCTTTGCCGACACCTCCTTACCCGTAGATTTTGTCGGTCACCCTTTTCTGGAGCCTGAGTTTGAAAACCAACTCCAATATGATCGCAATGGTGACATCCTGCTCCTGCCGGGAAGTCGAAAGGGTGCTGTGCAGAGAATCTTTCCGGCCTTGCTGGAAGGCTTTGCCAAATATCGGGAGACCCATCCAGACGCGAAGGCCGTTACCCTTTATCCCAGTCAGGAATTAAAGGAAATTCTGGAGACTCTTGTGCCGGAAGGTTTGCCGGTAGAGTTGCGGCCCTCTGTGCAAGGATGCTCCGCCAAGGCAGTCTTGACCAGTTCGGGAACCATGTCCCTGTCCTGCGCACTGGCTTGTATTCCCGGAGCCATTGCCTATCGGGCCAATACCGGCACTTACTGGATGGCCAAAGCCCTGGTGAATGTTCCCTTTCTTGGCATTGCCAATTTGTTACTCCGCAAGCCGATGTACCCGGAGTATCTCCAGGATGCTTCTTCCGCCGAAGCTCTGGCAGGGGAGTTGGAGAGCAGTCAGACCTCCCGTCGTATTGAACGGGCTCAGGAAGATGCTCAACGTCTTCGGGAATTGTTGAGCAGTTCGAGTAAAACTTCGCCGGAAAGCTGGTTGGCGCAGTTTCTACAGCAGGGGTAAAGGTTCACCCTCACAGATTCGGAAGGGGCGGTCCAGATTGTCGTACAATTCCGTGTGGTGATCAATGCCCATGGCTTTGTAGACCGTGGCATGTACGTCGGCAGGTGTGCAGGCACTTTCTCCCGGCTCAATGCCCTTACGATCACTGGCTCCGTAAACTTGCCCGCCCTGAATGCCACCACCGGCCAAAGCCAGGGAGTACACACTTGGGTGATGATCCCGGCCACCATTCTTGTTCACTTTGGGGGTTCGTCCAAAATCGGTCAGGAACACGACCAGCGTTTCGTCCAGCATTCCCCGCATTTCCAGGTCGGTCAACAGGGCGGAGACGGATTTATCAAATACTGGCAGCAGCCGGTTCTTCATCTTGGGGAAATGGTCGCGGTGGGTATCCCAATTGTCTCCACTACCTCCGGCAAGGTCACTGGCAGAACATACCGCCTGTACCACCGGGACTCCGGCCTCCACAAGCCGCCGGGCCAAAAGCAAACTCTGTCCACCCATATGATCTCCGTACATGGCCCGGATCTTAGGATTCTCGTTCTCCAAATCGTAGGCTTTTCTCACCGGAGAACCCAGCAACATGTCTGCCGCCATTTGCCCGAAGTAATCCAGGCGTTCATAGGGCGATTCATCTTCAGAGGTATTGGAAAGGTGGCTGTCAATCTGCTCCAGAAAGCTTCGGCGGTGTTGAATGCGTTCCTTTTCCAGATTGAGATCCAACTTCAACTCAAGGTCCGTATACCGATTGACTCCTGCGTAAGGTTTCCCAGCCGGAGTTCTCATCAGGATCGGGTCATACTTGGCTCCCATCCATCCGGCCGCTTCTCCGGCCATCATTGTGCCATTGTCATACATGGAGTAGGGCATGCGTATGGCAGCGGGCGTTCCAAAGTCCGGTTGATGAAACCTTGAAATGACAGAGGTGATGGAAGGCCAGTTTTTGCGACTCTTGGCCTTGATGCCGCCTTCCGGAGCATGTCCGGTCATGTTGATGTACATGCCTTGCTGGTGGCCGCCAAACTTGTGGTGGACGGAGCGAATGATGGCCAGTTTCTCAGAATGTTTGGCCACTTCCGGCAAGTATTCGCAAAATCGCACACCCGGTGTCGCAGTCGGAATGTTGCCAAATGGACCCCGAATGTCAGCCGGGGCATTCGGCTTGGGATCAAAAGACTCGTAATGACTCATCCCGCCCCAGGTGTAGATGATGATGCAGGACTTGGCTTGGTGTTGGAGTTGGGGAGTTTCGGACTTGGCTCTTAGAAAGGTGGGCAGAGTCAATCCAGCAAGTCCTACACTGGACTGGAGCAACTCTCTTCGGGAATGTTGAAAACTCAGCACTATGTAGATTAATGTACTTTGGGTGACTTCTTTGAGCAAATCATTCTACTGGAATGGTCGCCGTAGAGCTTTTGTCCGTGGTCACAAAGTAACCGAGGCGTTGCTCTTCTATGTCGGTGATCAACCAGACGGCTTTGGAGAAACTGTTCTGCTCCCGTTTGCCTCCGGGTTGGATTTCCCCATAGAGCTTCAAGCCGCCTCCATAATCCACCCAGTAGACTTTCACGGGTTGTTTCCTCTGGTTGATGAAAATGACCTGCATGCCAATTCCCGCGATCGACTTCTTCGGCGGTTCTTTGGCGCCACCTTCGGGCAACCATTCCAACTTTGTAAAAACTTTGGGTTCTTCTTTCTCTTCCTTTACTTCAATGGCATCCAGGTTGATCCCCAGAGATACTTTCAGGTCGGGAAGGGCCGCTTGTAGCTGTTCGGCTCCCGCTACAGTGACTTTGCTTTGCCAGACGTACAAATGCCGCAGGTTCTTCAAGGTCGCCAGTTGCAGAATGCCGGAGTCCGTGACCTCAGTGCCATAAAGATTCAGGTAGTGTAGATTGGTCAGTTTCGACAGATGGATTAAACCTCCATCATTGATCTGTGTTCGCTCCAGATGCAGACGTTCCAGATTTCGCAAATTCTTCAAGTGCTGAAGTCCGGCACTGGTGATTTGAGTGTCCCTCAAATTCAGGG
>CAYSOI010000087.1:9942-12051 GCA_964432425.1 uncultured Opitutales bacterium
CGTCACCTCCGTCACGCTGGATGCAGGAGGTTCCGGGGCCAGTTGTTGGGCATGAGTCAGGGCGAGGATGGAATAAGCGGTGCCGATCAACCACGGAGAGTGGGCAAAATAATTTCCATTCAGATACCCCTTGTGGGGAGTATGGGGCTTGGAGTAGTCAAAGGTTTCTCGGGCTTTTAATTCCGTCAAAGCATGAAACCTGGCCCTGGAGGAAGTCGAAATGGGGATCTTTGCCTTCGTTCGTGCCAGCCAGCCACCACTGTTGTGCTGAGTGTCGATCAAATATCGGGCAAGGTCGGACAGCAATTCCTTGCGATCGTCGCCTGAGGCCGAAGGCACTCCCATGGCAAAGATCAAGTCGAACATCCCGAAAGTGGCATGTGTGTCCATCTCCTTGTCGCCGGCATAGAGAGCATCGACCAGCTTACTTTTGAGTTGAGCCGCGGCGGCTTGGCGGTGTTGGGCATATCGAGCGGCAGCTCCAGCTCTGGCTCCGGCAAGGTCCAGAGCCACCAGTCCCTTGGCCGTCTCTGCCAAGGTGCTGGGGGAAGGCAAGTCCGGGTACTTCTCCCGTGAAGGAGGCAAGCCTCTCACGACGAGACCGTTATTGAACTTGGTCACTGGTTGGTGCAGGTTCATTTGGTGGAAAGCCCCCGTGTCGAGTTGATGTTTAGACAGGGCAGTTGCCGCATTGTTCATCACCTGAGTGATGGTCAACCGGCGACCAAACTTCCGTACATTTCCCGGAAACGCCAAGGTCGTGGCCTGTTCCGGAAGAACCCCTTTTCGGCCCGCAACACTCAGTGCATACAGGGCGACCAGTGTGGAATCCAGATCTACAGAAGTCTGGTTGTACACATAATGTGGAAAGCCCATTACGGTAATGGTCGGGTGCACTTGTCCAGGGTCTGCCAGGTTATGAATATGGTAGTAGAGCTCTGCCGGGGTTTTCAGCAACATCGAATACTCATCCCGCAGCACGTTCATCTTCCGGACATTCTCCAACGCAATTAACGATTTTTCCTCATCCTTGACCCTCTGGCTCTCCTTGAATTTCTCCTGCCATTTCTGGTATTCCTCACTCTCGGCGACATTGGCAGAGGAAAGAATGCCCAATAAATCCAAGTCCAGGGCGACAGGTCCCCAAAGTCCCGAGCAGACCCCACTCCGGATCTGAGCACCGGCCAGCTTCGCCGTCAGTTCTCTGGACAATTCCTTATGCTCTTCCGAATTCGAGCTAGCCAGAGCACAGATCGACCAGGACAGGTCCCAGGTCAGGTCCGGATAGCCAAAGGTTCGGTAGAGATCCGTCAGCCGATCCAAAGCTTGCACCGTCTCCGGATCAGACGGGTCCAAACCGGCTTCCATCATGGCGTAGAGGGCCAGGGCATTGTGTCCGAATTTTCCACTGTTCCAGTAATCCGCACCGCCCGGACCATACACATTCCGTTTTTCCACCCTTTCAATGTCGCCCTCCTTATCCCGGACCAGCCTTTCGACCGGCCGGGTGCCAATTTGTTCTCCCCGTACCCGGACTTTCACCTTCACCTTTTTCCGTACGGCAATGGCTTCCGATCCCCCTTCCTTCACCATCTTGTACACTTCCTTTTCCACATCCTTGTACTCGTAGATCGGCTCCTGAATCGTCACCCGACGGTACTTGACCGTGACCTCCTTTTGCCCGACCACCTTCCTGCGTCGGTGCGGTGGAAAGGGCCAGAACTCCTCATCCTTCTGAGCCATTTCCTTAAAATACTTTTGGGCACTTTGCAACGCGATGGCGATTTCCGCCTTATCCGGAGGTCCCGCCTCATCGGCAGCTTTGATCTTTGCCTCAATCGCCTTCTCCTGAGGCGACTTCTGTTCGGCCAGCAACCGGGCCAACTCCTGAGAATCCGGAGAAAGACGGGACAGCGGAAGATCAAACACCTTCCCCTTCATATCAATGGTCAGCACCTCATTACTCAACCTCACAAACAACGCTTCAATTGATTGCCCATTGCTGCTGACCCACTGTTGCGGCTTATCTTTGCGAGGGGGAGTTTTCCGGGGCTTTTTCGCCGTCGCTTTCGGTGCGGACCGAATCGCCAGAACTTTGGCCAACTCCTG
>CAYSOI010000088.1:0-3943 GCA_964432425.1 uncultured Opitutales bacterium
CCTATAGGTCGTATAGGACCTATTTCCCTGTCACGCTGTCCTCGTCAACCTTGAGGCTAGCCAGGTTTCGAAGGCTAAGATTACCAGGGCGGCGATGAGTATCCAGCGCCAGAGCTTTTGTGTGCTTTCGATGTGGACGAGAGTATTGGAGGCCAGTTGGTCCTGGGGCTCTTCTGAAGTCTTGGAGTTGGTGAGGGAAAGGAGGGTGGACTCTTCCATGGGGGTGGTTTCACTTTCCTTGGGGGGGAGATTGATGGCCAGGAGGTGAGTGTGTTGCTCGGTGAGGAGTTTGTGGATGCCGGGCTGGGTGGGTTGAAAGTGGGTTTGGTTTTCTTCAATGGTGTGGGTTTCGCCGTCGGGAGATTGGATGGAGGTGACGGCCGGAAACTGGCTCAAGTCGATGGGAAGGTCGGTGGTGTAATTGGTTTGTGGCTGGAGGTTTCCAATGCTGAATTCGAGGATAGAATACAGTAGGGGAATGAACTTGGTGGACAGGGCCAGTTGGCTGTCCTTGGGAGCCCAGGAGGTGGTGAGCACCAGAGAGTTGCCTTTTTCATGAGGCATGTGGATCAGGGCGGGTTCTCCATCATCAAAGGATGCCAGGATTTTACCGGCTTCTGCGTTCTTCATCCAAGGGCGATGTTGCCAGACATGAAGTTTGGAGAAATCCCGGAATCTTGGGTCGTGGAAAGGGGAGAGGACAGGGTGGGACGTGTCCAGATTGCCAAAGAGATGGTAGTCTTTTTCGGCTACAGTTGGGATTTGGGTCGGTTCCGGCAATTCGAGGAAACTCGCCAATTCAGGCAGGTGGTCGGCATGTTTGAGAAGAATGAGAAGGGAGCGGCCCGTTTCCAGATAGGCTTGAATGGGGGACTTTAGGGTTTCCGAGATGGGGGTTTCGACAACGACGAGGTGATTGGGGGTGAAATCCGGTTCGGAAGGGACGGAGTCTGGGGTTTGGGAAAGTACGGTGGGGTGAAGGAACTTGGTGGGCTGGAGAGCTTTGTTGAGATAATAGTAGGTGCCTTGCGGGGTGTCGTCGGCTTCGGGCTGAAGGTGCAGAATGTTGAGCGGTCGGGCTGGGGCTGGGGCAATGTGGAGTGCATTGTCAAACTCGTGGGGGTCTCCGGCCAGTTGAAGTGTGGTGGCTGTGGCGTCGGGTTTTTGAGGTGCAGAAAGAATGCGGGTTTGTCCCGGTTCAATTTGTAGTACGGTTTTGGTGGTCTCCGTGTCGGTTTGTTCGGAGTTCCATCGAACAGTGAAAGTGGTGTTGGCGGCTGTCGTTGGGTTGGATACCCGGATTCGGGCTTGTGTTGGTTTATCAGGATGGGCGGGTGCTGGATGGATGGCCGCATTTTGCCCTGGGTTTTGCTGTGGAGCTACCGTGTGCAGAACGACTTCGATATTGGTGGGCCATGGGTTTTCAGTCAGAGCGGTCAGGTCTGCCCCTTTTTGCAGGTCACTAAAAACATGGATTGTGCTGTCGGCATCCATGGGAAGGTCTGTCGGCTTGGGAGTTTGCTGTATGTACTGAGATGCCGAAAGCAAGGCGTTGCCCAGGTTGGTCCCATACCAAGTCGGCACCACCGGCTGGAGGTCCAGTTGGTCGGTTTGCCGGGTGAAATCATAGAGGACGGTGGCTTCCCGGTTGAACGTCATCAGAGCCACTTGTGATTGGTTTTCCGGAAGATTTTTGAGGAATTCGTTTACCTTCTGGATCAATTGTTCGTGGACTTCTTCACGCTGAGTCGATGCGGAGGTGTCGATCAGAATCACCTGGCGTTTGATCGAAGTGGGTTCCTCACTGAGGGAGGGCAGTAGTGGCCTCCCAAAGCAAAGGGCAATCAGGATGAGGGCCAGGCATCGCAGCAGGAGCAGCAGAAGGTTCTCAATCTTAGTCTTGGTTTTGACTTTGGGCGGGGTGGGTTCGAGAAAAAGGAGTGTGCTGAAAAGGGAGGTGGTGTCGGGGCGTTGTCGTCGCCGATGGAGTAGAATGGGGATGATGATGGCGGCAGCACCGAGTAGATAAAGTGGGGCAAGGAGACTCATGCTGCGTAGGTTTTCAGGAGTTTGAGGAGGGTGAGCTCCAGTGGTTGATCCGTGGAAACCAGATGATACTGGATGTCATTGCTGGAGCAGAAGCTTTCCAGATGACTGAGGTGAGCTCCCAGCTTTTTCTTGTATTGTTTCAGTGCCAATTGGGGGTCGATGTGCAGGGTGTCACCGGTTTCCAGATCTTCCAGAAGTGCTGGACCGGAAAGATCCAGGTTGAGTTCCGTCGGGTCCAGGATTTGGAGCAAAACCAGGGCCTGCGACCTTGCCCGAAGATGGACCAGAGGTTGTTCAATCGGCTCGGGGTGAGTCAATACATCGGAGATGAGGATGGTGGATGACCGGTGGCGCATCAAGGGCAAGATGGCATTCAGGGTGGCGGCGAGGTCGGTACCTTCTCCTTGCGGGGGCATTTCCAAATGATGAAGAATGCGGCGCAGTTGGCCTGGTCGATAACGAGGTGGAATGTGGTGGGTGGGGCGGGTGTCGAAGGTGGTCAGGCCCGTGGCGTCATGTTGTTGCTCAAGATGGTAGGCGAGGGTGGCGGCGAGGGTGGCGGCGTAGTCGGACTTGTTGTAGTTTTCTGTAGTTCCATAAGACATGGAACGGCTTTGGTCGAAGAGGATGTGAAAGCGGTGGTTGGTCTCGTCTTCGTACTTGCGGATGTAGTGGCGATCCGTCCGTGCGTAGAGTCTCCAATCGAGGTTGCGGGTGTCTTCTCCAGGGATGTATTGCCGGTATTCTGTAAACTCCGTGGAGTGCCCATGATGCTCACTGCGATGAATGCCCCGCAGGTAATTCTGCAGGAGTGTTTTGGCCCGTACTTCCAGATTCCGAATCTGGTGCAATGCTTCAGGGTCAATGAGGGCCGCGGTAGGCATGATTTGTGAGATCGATCGGTTCAGACAGATCTAGACCTGTACGTGTTCCAGCAATTGGTCCACGATGGAGTCCGGGGTTTTGTTTTCGGCTTCGGCTCGATAGTTCAGGAGGATGCGGTGGCGAAGAGTGGGTTTGGCCAGGGCCTTGATGTCATCTGGGGTGACGTGGGTGCGTTGTTCCAGAAGGGCTCTGGCTTTACCTCCGAGGACAAGGGTTTGGGCGGCCCGGGTGCCAGCTCCCCATTGAATCGTTTCGTTGATGAAGTTCGGGGCTGCCGGCGTGTTGGGGCGAGTGGCGGCGGCGAGTCTGACGGCGTAGCGGGTGGTTTCTTCGGAGATGGGGATTTGGCGAATGATGCGTTGGGCGGAGAGAAGCTGTTCGCCAGTGAAAATCGGTTTCGGTGGTTCGGAAAGGACGGAGGTGGTACGGGTGATCACTTCGACTTCGTCATCTTCGGAAAGGTAGTCCAGCAGCACGTTGAAGAGGAACCGGTCCAGCTGGGCTTCGGGTAGGGGATAGGTGCCTTCCATTTCGATCGGATTCTGGGTGGCAAAGACGTGAAAGGGTTCCGGAAGGTAATGAGTTTTTCCGGCGGCGGTGACGTGGTGTTCCTGCATGGCTTCGAGCAGGGCGGCTTGGGTTTTGGGAGGGGTCCGGTTGATTTCGTCGGCCAGGATGATGTTGGCGAAGATGGGGCCTTTGACGAAGGTGAGGGCACGTTGGTGTTCGGTTTCCTGTAGGATTTCACTGCCGGTAATGTCAGGGGGCATCAGGTCCGGGGTGAATTGTATGCGGTGGAAGGGGAGGTCAAAAAGTCGTGCCAGGGTCTGGATCAGGAGGGTTTTGGCCAATCCCGGAGCTCCAGTGAGGAGACAATGTCCGCCGGTGAAGAGGGCGATCAGGAGTTGGTCTACGACGGTTTCCTGTCCGACAATGGTTTTGCCAATTTCAGATTTGAGGCGGTTTCTGGCGTCCTGGAGCTGTGAGATGGTTTCTTCGGTCATGTTTT
>CAYSOI010000088.1:4043-12005 GCA_964432425.1 uncultured Opitutales bacterium
TTGTCGGATGGTCCCTTTGTCTGATTGTCGGATGGTCCTTCTCTCGTTTCCGGGAATTCTTGCAACATCCGGTGGGCGTCCCGGAATCTTGGGGCTTGTTCGAGGGCTTGGAGGAGATGTCGTTTTGCGGACTGAGGTTGGAGTTTCTGAAGGAGTGTGGCGAGACGGAAGTGCACATTGGCCGGATCGGAGGGATCGAGGTGGAGGAGGCTCTTCCAGGATTGGATGGCTTGCTCGGGTTTCTTCAGGCTTTCGGAGGCTTTGGCGAGTTGGCGATGGGGTTCCTGAAGGAGCGGGTTGAGGGCCAGGAGGCGAAGGGCATTGCTTTCCAGTTGTTTCCAGTCTTCCCGTTCCTTGGCCAGTTCCAGTAATCGGTTGAAGGCGGCAAGGGAATCGGGGGTTTGTTCGGCAAGTTGGAGCAGTGTGCTGAGTTCTTTGTCGGTGTCGCCGAGTTGGCGGTAGGTATTGGCGAGGAGAAGGTAGGGGTTTTGGGAATCGTCGGAGTAGGGCGGGGTGGGCTGCACTACGATCCATTGTTCCAGGAGTGGGATCGTTTCTTCGTAGTTCTCAGTTTTGAGGAGTTGATTGTACTCATGTTCTAGGGAGTAGATGGTGTAGGGGTTGTCATTCATCCACTCCTCCAAAGCTTGTTGGTCCCGGACATCTTCCGGGGAGGCGAGGTTCAATTGTGGTGCATATCGGTCGGCCAGTTGGCGAATGTAGATGTCAAAGTGCTCATTGAGTTCTTCAATGGGTTTGGTGTTGCGTTGGATAGCGTCGTTGATCGGGTGTCCCTCTGCCAAATCGGCCAGAATTTTTAACAACGCTTCGTGCCCGAACTCTTCCACAATGTAACGAACCACCAGGCTCGACTGAAAATAGGCGAATTGAAGATAGATTGGGTTGGGGGGGCGTAGAAATGCGGAGGAAAGTTCACTGATAGGAAGGTGTTTTTCGGCCAGGATGATTTGTTTGTAGTGGGGGGTCATGTGTTGTCCCCAGGTCGGGTTTCTCTCCATTTCCTCGTACACGGAGATGCCTTCGGAGAGCCATCTGGGAATGCGGTTGTTTGTTAGGTTGAGAGTGATGGTATGGGTGTATTCGTGCCAGAGAATGGCGTGCCAATTGTGTTGCCCGGCATGAGATTGGGAGGCAGGGGAATTCATCGTGATGAGGTCCCCAAAACAAACCCCCAGATAGCCCGCCCCGCCAAGTGTTCCGAAGGTACGGATGGCGAAATCTTCCTGTTGCGGATAGATCTCCAACAGGGTGGGGTTCTCGGCTTTGTATTGGTACTTTTGGTGGAGAACTCTCCGGGCTTCCTTGAGCAGGTTTTGCACATCCGGACCGTAAATTTCGGCTTCCTTTGCATCCATCAACACCTTGGAGTGCTCGTCCTTCAATACGGTAAATTTCTGATGCTGTTTGTGAAGTTGAGTCAGGTTGAAAGCTGTGCGGTTGTAGGGGTCTTCTTCACTGATTTCGGTGGCCAGTTCCCAACCTTTGGCTTCCTGGCCGGTGCGGAGAAGATCCTGGGTCAATTGCAGCTTGGAAGGGAGGTAATCGGGTTGGAGTTCCAGGGCAGTTTTCTGGTATTGGGAACCTTCCTTGAAGTGGTACTTTGCGGAGAGCTTGCGACCGATGTAATGATGGGGTTGTGGGTTCTTGGGATTGTCCCGGAGGGCCTGTTGCAGGAGTCGGGTGGCGGCAGCTGTATCGTAGCGAAGCTCGGCAATGAGAGCCATGTTCGACCATGCAAGTGGATGCCTTGGGTTGGTGTCCAGAACGGTGTCTGCCTCGATCAAGGCTTTGAGGATTTGTTCCGAGTCGATGTAGTGTTCAGCAAGATACAAACGGGCTCCGGAATGGCGTGGGTTGATCTTGAGTACTTTTTCCAGGTTTTCGATGGATTCCGGCCGGTGGTCCGAAAATTGAGCTTGGGCCAGCCCGTAGAGGAGTTCCGGGGAGTTGGGGTGGAACTTGAGTCCTTTTTGGAATTGGGTGATGGCTAGCTCGAAGTCTTCTTTGGTGAGTGCCAGATTTCCGGAGGCCAAGTGGGCTTCGATGCATGCCGGATCTTGCTCCAGCGCTTTGTCGAAAAAGTTTTCGAGGACGATGCGGGGTTCGGCTCCAAATTCGATCAAGGTTTGCCCCAGAGTCGCCAAATCGGGTGGGTCCCAGAAGTTGATGTGGAAGTTGCCCCCAAGACGATAGATGCGATCCAGGAGTTGGTTGGCCTGGCGTGAGTCGCCGTTGAGCTTGAGGATTTCGTGGGCAAGGAAGTGGGTGCGAAGGCTGAAGTAGTGGCGCAGGAGGCCTTGGTCGAGCTCGTCACGGGCAGTTTGGTATTGCCCCAGGGCGATGCGGGCTTGAGCTCGTGCCAAGTCCCACACGACTCCTCGGCTTCCTTCCGAGCGGGCCAGTTCGACTTCCGTGATGGCGATTTCGTATTTCCCGGTGCGGAGGTGTTCGTGAATCGTCTCAATCTTGATGGGTTCCGCAAGCAGCCAGAAGGGAAGGAGCAGTAGGATTGCCGGAAAGATTGGAAGGGAAATGATAGGCCGCATGGAAAAGTGTCTTAATAGATATTAGCTCATTTCGTATTTTTTGCCATGTTTGTCGGGACGTTTTGTCGCTGGAGCGGCTTCTGCCTTGAGATATTGGATCTAGTCCCGGTGGTGGGCGGCCTTTTCAAATTGGAGGTAGTTGGGGGGCATCCAGCATTTGGGCAAAGGATTTCTTCCAGTGCACAGATGGGTTACGAATTCCACATCTTGAAAGTTTACGTCACTTCAGCAAGTCCCGTTTCAACAAGCCCCCCCAACATTCAAATCAAGCGATGGAGTGGAACTAGCTTGAGTTGGTTTCCCATCTTGGGGTAAGAAGGTTTACAAGATGAGTACGATACTTTGTTACGGTGATTCAAATACATGGGGCTACATACCGGGCGGCATTGGGCGTCATAGCTGGGAAGTCCGGTGGCCAGGAGTCCTTCAAAATTCCCTCGATCCAAAATACCGGGTGATTGAGGAAGGGTTAAACGGGAGAACAACCCGTATCGAAGACCCGGATTCTGCGATTCGCAATGGTTTGAAGTACCTACCGGTCTCACTGGAAACCCACTATCCTATTGAGTTGCTCATCATCATGCTGGGTACGAATGATACGAAGTTTGACTTCGGATTAACCGCACACGGCATTACCCAAGGTGTGGCGAGCCTGGTCCGTTGTGCAAAGGAGTTTGAGCCTGCCATCGCGAACATTCTTCTCGTGTCGCCGGCTCACATTATCCCGACAGATGACGAAGAAATTAGCGACCGATTCAGGGAGAGCATCCCCAAATCCCTTGAACTGGCTGAACACTATCGCCACCTTGCCGATGAATCCGGATGCCACTTTTTTGATGCGGCCACCGTTGCGAAAAGCAGTCCCGTAGACGGCATTCATTTAGACGCCGAAAACCATAAGCTCCTTGGGCAGGGAATCGCCGAAAAAGTCAACGGGATCCTTGGGAAACAGATTTAACCTGCGGAAACCACTCATAACGGTTACCAGTATTTTGGGAAAGAGCAGAAATCTTGGATTCTGAAATTCTTCCAGCGTACAATTGGGTGCAAATTCCTCCGCTTGAAAGTTTCGTCAGTACAGCAAGTCCGCTTGCTTATGATGAGATCCAGGATGTTTCGCTATTTCTTTTCAATCAGCAAAAGTACGTTCATCAACACCGTCATGCCACGCTGCTAATGTTGTGACTTGCCTGGTTTGTCCCATCACAATTTGACCCATTGCATCCAGTGCGATCAGGCCAAATCTCGACTTTACTAAGTTTCCCTGAGCAATCACTCCATTCACTGCATCGGATAGAGGCATACCATCTTCAACTTTGGAAGCGATCTTTGACGCGACAGCCAAGTTGATAATGTGTTCTCCAATTCCTGTGCAACTTACTCCGCAATGTTTGTTCGCATAGGTCCCTGCGACTGTCGGTGTATCACCCACCCGCCCCGGGACTTCATAACCGATGCCCCCTGTACTGGTCGCAACGCAGATCCTTCCATTGCAATCCAAGGCAACAATTCCGCAAGTTCCAGTCTCGCCTTCTTTCATACTTTCATGCTCTTCCAGCCTATGGGGAGCCACGGGATCAAATTTTGGAATTTTTTCCCTCCTGGCAAACTTCACCGCAGGTCTTCCGGCAATTACCGTATGCTTGCGGTTATTGAGTATTCTGGCGATCTCCACTGGATGCTGTACATCCTCTACGTTGATGACGCCACTGAATTTCCCTTTGTAGCCATCCATGAAGGCTGCTGACATGCGAACCGTTCCATCGCTTTGCAACTTCGATCCGTAGCCAGCATTGAACATCGGTTCGTTTTCCAGCAAACGCATACCGAATACACAGACCTCTCTGGCACTTTTCTTTAACAGTTTCCTGTAGCTTCGCTTGAGTATTTTACGCAATGCCTGATCATATTGGTCGATAGAAGCATGATTCCCTTCAAATTTTCCACATCCTCCGTGGATGATAAGTTTAGGAATCATCTCTCAGATGAGTACTTTGGTGAGATCGTTCAAGTCAGGGGCTGCACTATTGAAAACAGGCAGATCAACAAAAGTGCTTAGCTCTTTAATGTGTAGGGGAGAACTTGAACAAACCCCCGAAATGGCATCCGCTTCCAAATTAAAATGATCACTAAGTATGTTCAGTCCACCCAGTGCCCCAAACGCATCCTGAGCAGCAAATATCAGCTTATGGATACGGGACTGCACATCTGGATGTTTCAAAAGCATAGCTGTTTCTCTCTGGAGGATTCCATCTGCCAACTCGACCACCCAAAAATTTGATGGCGTGTTCCCATACTTCAAATCAATGGAATTGAATACCCGGAGCAAGTCACTTTCTTCCAGCATGTAAGTCGAAGGAAAGCCTAAATGAGTAAAGTCGTTGTAGTGTTCTGCACCGGCATCATTCATCCGAAGAATGTCTTGAAGCGAAGCGGTTCCCGTCACTTTCGAAGCACGAACTTTGTACCCCATGGATGTCAGTGCCCACACACATGCGGACGCTGCCATACTTTTCCCCGCATTCATTGCCGTGCCCACAACCAGGATCAATTTGGCTCGTGCTTTCTTCTTTACTGAGGATTTGGGCTTAATCAGGGAAAAGTCCCTCGTGTTGATCACTTTACCTTCCTTGTCCAAAGCATACCCCAGTACTTTGACCCTGGACGGATCCTTGATGAGGGCATTCTTTGTGACGACATTCCCGATGACACCACTTCGTGCCATTAGGTCACATTGTCCGGGCAGGGAATCCGGGACAAAACCTTCATAAAAGTCCGGAGCGTATCGATTTCCAAAAACAAAGACCGCCTTTGTCCCTACAAAGATATTGTGAATTCTCCCCGATATGTTCTCAAGAGTGCCGTGTTGTCCCAAACGTGAGATTTCTCCATAAATGACATCACCAATCTCTGGATCTTTATCGACGCGTCCATATCCTGCAAATTGACGAGGTTTTACTACATACGCCGAACTAGTGTGAATAATGGCTTTACTGAGCTTTTTCATGATATCGATCTACTCCAAGGCATGCGAATGACAATCCCAAATTTGCTTCGACCCTTTTTTTCTAAATTTACAGAGGTTGAGGAGGCAAACAGCACGTCCTTCAGCATGGCTCAGTTTGTCCATTTCTCAGTGCAATTACTCTCTGAAATCTGTGCAGAAAATTGGCGATTTTTTGAGTTTACAGGACAATAATTACTGTCTTGATGTAGCTAGGGTTCTGTTTCGTTTTCGTCTGTAATGCCTGCGGAAAACTTACCTTAATGCAACTTACCCTCCTTTTGTTCCTTTTCAGTCCTGTACAAATGGCCTTGAGGTATGTCGCCCTAGGCTAAGGTCTGTCCCATCACCTACATGAAAAAGAAAAAGTTTCGGTCTGCACCGGGGACTTCCAATAAGCCCAAGCAGCATTCATCTACGCAACCAGTTCCAGGCTCAGAGAATCAAAATACGGATTCTCCCGCTTTGAATTCGTCAGAATTACCTGCCAAGTTTCCCAAAGCTTGTTATCCCCTCCTTGGTGTCAGTTTATTCGCAATCCTCATCTTTATCGGGGGTGCATATTGGGGAAACCATTTCCTGTTTCATTCCAAATCAGCTGAACTGGATTCCTCATCAGATGATACATCCCAGGCTTCCCGTGGACTCACCCCAGGTGTGCCGAGTCAGCCGGAGGACTTTTATCCGGCTGCCGAGTATAAAAAGCAAGCTGCGATCCTGATAGGCTGCCAAGATCGTCTACATATGACCCCGCAGTTGTATGTAGATATTGCAAAGGCCATCGAAGGTCGAACCCCACTCTTTGGCGTTGTCAAAAGTGTTCCAGAGGCAGAGCGTGGAGTAAAGTTGATGAAAAAGCATGGGCTTCCTCCAGATGCCATGCGGTTTCTGGTCATACCGACTGACACGATATGGATTCGGGACTATGCTCCGATCATCCTTCGGTATGAAGATGACTCTGTGATGATGGTCGATGCCAGATACCAGACCCGTGTCATGAGGGAAGAACGATTAAAGGACGAGGTCATGGGAGTGCATTTGGCCCACATGTTGAACCTCCCCCTGCGTTCCGTCCCCCTTTTGCTCGAAGGAGGGAACTTGGCGAGTAATGGAGACGGTCTGGTTGCCACTTCAATGAAAACTTTTGCCCTGAACAATTTTACTGGGTTTACGAAGGACCAGTTGAAGCCCATGTTCGAAGATTATTTAGGCACCCATTCTGTGGTTGCTCTCGATGCCCTGCAGCATGAATCTACCGGGCATGTGGATATGCTGATGACTTTCCTAGGAAAAAATCAAGCTGTCGTAGCGGAAACTACTCAATCTGGAGATTCCCAGAACAAAGCCCTTCTCCAAAACAATGTTAGGCTGCTATCCAACATCAACACATCCTCTGGACCAGTGAAGGTATCCCGGATTCCTTTACCACCCAAATGGAACGAGGCATACCGATCCTACACAAACGTGATCATGGCCAACGGAGTATTATTGATGCCCTCCTACAGTGATGTTGACCCGGAGTTAGAGAACCGTGCCGCAGCGGTGTACAAATCTCTGCTACCGAATTGGAAAATCAAACGAATCAATTGTGACTCATTGGTAAGGCATGGAGGCCAGCTACACTGTATCAGCTACAATATCCCACATTATGTCGGGATCGAAGGTTTGAAGAAGCAAGCCTATCCACGTACAACTCAGAAGAAAAAGAAAAAGTGGCTTTGAGCTGGTCACCCCCAGCGATGGCGACGGCACTCTCCTCGACAACTGCATCTGATGTGGGGCACCAGTCTCGACGACGGCAACAAACACCGCCGCGATAATCTCCCCTTCATCCTCGCCGGAAAAGGCGGAGGCTCCCTCAATACCGGCCGCTTCCTCCCCAACACCAAAGGCAACCAGGGCGACCTCCTCTCCACCCTCCTTTCCTGTGCCGGAGTTCCCCTCGATCGCCCCATCGGCATCGCCACCAAACAGATCAAAGAAATCAAAGCCTGATTCCTGAGTTCAAAACCTTCGTGGCCTTCGCGGTTTATTCTTTTACATTCGCGGTTATCGATTATCATCCATGCTTTGACCAGTCAGCCAGACCGGCCTTACCCACAAATCACATTGTCTTTCATACATTTTTCTCTAACTTCTTCATAATGTCCGTTAAAGAAATCCTGGTACAAGTGGAGTCTTTATCGACCACTGAGCAAAACGAAGTGGCCGCCTTCCTAACTCATTTACGGCATAAGAAAGACCCCTCTTTTTTCAAACAGATGGCTGAAAGGGCATCCAGAAAGGACAGCCATTCCTGGAAGAGCCTGGAAGAGTTTGAGAATGAAGGATGAGCGGTTATCGCATTTTTCTTTCTGAAGAATCCTGGCAATTCCTGGAGCGTGAAGAAGT
>CAYSOI010000089.1:0-11997 GCA_964432425.1 uncultured Opitutales bacterium
CAGAGTACCGCGAACGATGTGGTAACGGACACCGGGAAGGTCTTTTACACGACCACCGCGTACCAGAACAATGCTGTGCTCCTGGAGGCTGTGTCCTTCGTCGGGGATGTAAGCAATGACTTCAATACCCGTAGTTAAACGAACCTTGGCTACCTTACGAATCGCCGAGTTAGGTTTTTTCGGGGTACGGGTCATCACCTGAACGCAAACTCCACGACGGAATGGATTCGCCTTCAAAGCACGCGATTTGGACTTGGCTTTAATAATGCGTCGGGGATTCCGAACTAACTGGTTAATTGTAGGCATTTTGGGTCTAAAAATTGGTCTGGGTAAAAATCGAAAGAAGAACGAAAATGGTGTTTTCGATTTCCAGCGCAAGCACTTTTGGTATTTTTTTTCAATTGTAACATTATGGGCGGAAAATCCGCATAAATAAAGGGGTTCTCAAGAACATGATTTCCAAACTATAAGAAAAATTTTGGTGAAATTTTGAAAGGAGAGAAGTTCTGAAGACCAAATTTTTAAAATTCTGAATTTCGGGATCCATTAGAATGAAAATTTGGAGTACTTTTCTTTTCGAGTGTTTGGATTGTTCTTAAAAAAAGAGAATCAGGCATGTGACATGCCTGATTCTCTGAAGAAAAAGGTTATGGTGTTGGTATTATGCTGATGCTGGTTTCTCTACTTCGGAGACTCTGGAAACCCCGAGGGTATCGATCCGCAAGTGCCGGTAACTCGGTAGACCTGTACCTGCTGGGATCAAGTTCCCCATAATGACGTTTTCCTTAAACCCTTTGAGGTCATCCGTCTTTCCGAGCGTTGAGGCTTCGGTAAGAACACGGGTCGTCTCCTGGAAGGATGCAGCGGAAATGAAACTTTCGGTTTCCAAGGAGGCTTTGGTAATGCCCAGCAGAATGGGCTCTCCTTCCGCAGGTTTACCACCGGCTTCCACGATCTCTTCGTTTGCCTCAATGAAGGAGTATTTGCTGACTTGCTCACCCCAAAAGAATTCGGAGTCACCGGGATCAGAAATCCTGATCTTGTGAAGCATACGGGAAATAATGACCTCAAGGTGCTTATCATTAATGGTAACACCTTGGGTACGATAAACCTTCTGAATTTCTCGAAGGAGGAAGTCGTAGACTGCCGCAGGTCCAAGAATATCGAGAATCTCGTGTGGGTCAGCGGAGCCTTCCGTCAGGTTCTGGCCTTTGTGCACATGGTCTCCTGGCTGGACGATGATGTGCTTACCGTGAGGAATCAGGTGCTCTTCCACATCTCCTGTTTCTTCATTTGTAACCAGCAGACGAACTTTGGAGCGAACGGTTCCCGAAGTTGAAACCTTACCGTCAATCTTTGCCATCTCTGCGGCTTCTTTTGGACGGCGGGCTTCAAACAGTTCTGCAACACGTGGCAGACCACCAGTGATGTCCTGGGTCTTGGTTGCCTGACGAGGCGTTTTTGCCAGTGCTGCACCTTTGGAAATGTTGTCATCTTCACTGACAGCCAGCTGAGCGCCGGTTGGGATGGAATAGGCAGCCTGAAGGTTGCCCTTGTCATCCATGATCTCAATTTGAGGATTCAGGTCTTCCTTGTGCTCAGTGACAATGAAGGCTTCACGCCCGGTGGATTCATCAAATTCCTTCCGGATGGTCACTCCAACAATCATGTCGCGGAAGCGGACTTTACCGGCTTTCTCAGAGAGAATGGGGATGTTGTGGGGGTCCCAACGGGCAAGAATTTCACCTTTTTTGATCCGTTCACCATCAGGCACGGAAAGGATGGCTCCTGCAACAATGTTGTAGTCCTCTACCTGGCGATCATTTTCATCGAAGATGAGAACGGAACCGGTTTTGTTGAGAACCACGAAAAGAGGCTCGCGATTGGGTCCAAAGATTTCAACCAAGCGAAGACCTTTGTAGGAGACTCGTCCTCCAACCCGAACTTTGATTTCCGGGTTTTTGAGAGCACCACTGGCAATACCGCCGATGTGGAAGGTACGCATGGTTAGCTGAGTACCGGGCTCACCGATGGATTGTGCAGCAATGATTCCTACAGCAGTACCACGCTTAACGAGGTTATTGGATGATGGGTCAATACCGTACTCCAGAGCAGTAATACCATTGATTTGGCGACTACTGAGAGGAGACATGATCTTCACACGGGTGATCCCGACTTCTTCAATTTTTCTAGCTTGTTCAGCCGAAATCAACTCACCGTTATTGACCAGGATCTTGTCAGGTTCTTGAGGATAATGAATGTCCAAGGAGCTGCAACGGCCTTCAATCCGTTCACGCAATGGAACAATTTCCTGGTCGCCCTCATAAATGGTTTCTTTCCAGATTCCGTCGCGACGTCCGTCATCCTTTTCCTTGATAACGCAGTCCATGGCAACGTCACAAAGTTTCCGGGTGAGGTATCCTGCGTCAGCGGTCTTCAGTGCCGTATCAGCAAGGCCTTTACGAGCTCCGTGAGTGGAGATGAAGTACTCCAGAACCGTAAGTCCCTCACGGAAAGATGAAAGAATGGGACGTTCAATGATGTCACCGGAAGGCTTAGCCATGAGGCCCCGGGTTCCGCAAAGCTGGCGAACCTGCTGACGGTTACCCCGGGCACCGGAGTCCATCATGAGGTAAACTGGATTTACTTCTTCCCTATCATCATTTTTCAACAAGCCATTGAACACAGCTTCAGAAATCTGGTCGGTAGCGTTGGTCCAAATATCGATAACCTTGTTGTAACGCTCTCCAGTGGTGATAATACCTTGTCGATATTGAGACTCTACTTTATCGATCTCTTTTCTGGCATTTCTTACAACTTCCGGTTTGTCCTCAGGAATGATCATGTCGTCAATTCCGATTGAAATACCCGCTTCAGTTGCCTGACGGAAACCGAGGTTTTTCATCGCATCGAGAGTTTCGATTGTACGCTCCTTACCACAATGATTGAAGGTTTGAAGAATCAGGTCTCCAAGCTTTCCTTTGGTTGCGGTATTGTTGAAAAAGCCAATTTCGTCAGGCCAGATGGAATTGAAGATGACTCGACCAACAGTGGTACGAATGACCTTGCGTTCAGCGTTGCCGAAGAAAGTTTCGTTGCCGAAATCTGGATTAATGTAGTCGATCCAGTCGTGCTTGTTGAGAACACCTTCAGTATTTGCCAGGAGTACTTCGTCCAGATTTGTGAGTAAAGGAACACGTTCTCCCTTCTTCAGCTCACGGCGAGGCTCCAGAGACAGGTAGTAGGACCCAAGCACAATGTCCTGAGAGGGTGTGAGGATCGGCTTTCCACTGGAGGGTGAGAAGATGTTATGAATCCCCATCATGAGAAGCTTGGCTTCCATGACTGCTTCCAAAGAAAGAGGCACGTGGACCGCCATTTGGTCACCATCGAAGTCTGCATTGTAGGCAGTACATACGAGAGGGTGCACACGAATGGCATCCCCTTCAATCAGGACTGGTTCAAATGCCTGAATGGAAAGACGGTGAAGGGTGGGAGCACGATTAAGAAGAACGGGGTGTCCCTTGGTCACTTCTTCCAAAATGTCCCATACCTCCGGGGTCTTCCGTTCAATCATCTTTCTGGCACCACGGACGGTGTGCACGAAACCAAGTTCCTTGAGGCGACGGATGATGAAGGGTTCGAAAAGAGCCAATGCCATTTTCTTTGGAAGACCGCATTGGTTCAGCTTCAGTTCCGGACCAATCACAATCACGGAACGGCCAGAGTAGTCGACACGTTTTCCAAGAAGGTTTTGGCGGAAACGACCTTGCTTGCCTTTCAGCATGTCACTGAGAGACTTAAGTGGTCGATTACTTGCTCCTGTTACCGCTCGACCATGTCGTCCGTTATCCAACAATGCATCCACCGCTTCCTGAAGCATGCGTTTTTCATTATGGATAATGACATCCGGGGTCTTCAACTGAAGAAGGTTCTTCAGGCGATTGTTGCGATTGATGACGCGGCGATACAGATCATTCAGGTCAGAGGTTGCAAAACGACCACCTTCGAGAGGAACCAGTGGACGCAAATCAGGTGGGATCACCGGTACCATTTGGAGAACCATCTGGCTTGGTGAAGTTCCGGAACCAAGGAAGCCCTGAATGAGTTTCATCCGTTTGGAGAGCTTCTTTTTGACCTGTTTGGAACGTGTGCTGTCCAATTGCTCCTGAAGTTCAATCACCATTTCTTCGAGATTGGCTTGCTCCAGGATTTCAAGTAGAGCTTCTGCTCCCATTTTCGCAGTAAAGGCATCATCTCCATATTCATCTATGGTCTGAAGATACTCCCCTTCTGTCAGCAGTTGCTTTTCTTCAAGTGGGGTTTTGCCAGGGTCGGTGACCATGTAATTCTCGTAATAGATGACACGCTCAAGATTCTTGGCGGTCATATCGAGAATCAGGCCCAGTCGGCTGGGAAGGCTTTTCAAGAACCAGATGTGCGTACACGGAACTGCGAGTTCGATGTGGCCCATACGTTCACGGCGTACACGGGCCAGTGTGACTTCCACTCCGCAGCGGTCACAAATGACACCTTTGTACTTGATCCGTTTATACTTACCGCAGGCACATTCGTAGTCACGGACAGGGCCGAAGATTTTCTGGCAAAAAAGTCCTCCCGGTTCCGGCTTGAATGTACGGTAGTTAATGGTTTCGGGATTTTTGACCTCACCCTTGGACCAACCTTTGATCGTTTGTGGGTGGGCGACAACAATGTTTACGCTGTCAAAGGATTGTTCTTTATCGAATTTGACGTTCTCAGTCTTTTTATCGTCTGCGCTCATAAGTGTGTGACCTCAGCTGAAGATTTGTGGAGGGGAAAGGTGGATATTCCGATGGAATGGAAAGGTGGAATCAATAACGGTCTTCTTTGACTTGGATGTCCAGACAAAGACTCTGGATTTCTTTCATCAAGACATTGAAGGACTGTGGAATTCCGGCCTGAAGACTGTTGTCTCCTTTGACCAGAGATTCGTAAATTTTTGTACGGCCGACAACATCGTCAGACTTGACGGTGAGAAGTTCCTGCAAGGTGTAGGCAGCACCGTAGGCTTCAAGAGCCCACACTTCCATTTCCCCAAAACGCTGACCACCGTACTGGGCTTTACCCCCAAGTGGCTGCTGGGTAATCAAACTGTAAGGGCCTACTGCACGGGCATGAATCTTGTCCGCAACAAGGTGGTTAAGCTTCATCATGTAGATGTAACCAACAACCACCTCCTGATCAAACTTCTGTCCGGTTTGGCCATCAAAAAGTGAACTTTTTCCAGATGTGGGCAACCCGGCTTCTTCCAGATATCCACGGACACGTTCCTCGGATATACCATCGAAAATCGGTGTAGCGACTTTGAAGCCAAGCATCTTACAGGCCCAGCCCAAATGGGTCTCCAGAACTTGCCCTACATTCATCCGACTGGGAACACCAAGAGGATTCAAGCAGATTTCCACTGGGGTACCGTCGGGAAGGAATGGCATGTCAGCTTCAGGAACAATACGGGCAACAACCCCTTTGTTTCCGTGACGTCCAGCCATCTTGTCTCCAACTTGGATCTTCCGCTTGGTGGCAATGTAAACTTTAACGTTTTTGATGATGCCTTGTGCCGCATCGTCGCCTTCTTCAAGAATCGCCATTTTGCGATCCCGGTCATCATCAAGGTCCTTGAATTTCTCACGGTAGACCGAGAGGATTTCCATGATCTTATTGCGAACCGGTGAAGGATTGATGCTGATGTCGTTGTAGACTTGAGCCATCCGACGGAGCAAAGTCTTTGTGATCTTGCGATTCGCAGGAATGATGACTTCGTCAGTTTCGCCATTTTTGACGTCCAGAGGAATCTTTTCCCCGAGCAGGATATTGGAGAGTGCTTCGGTGAGTTCTTCACGAAGTTTTTCGTTACGTGTACGATACTCTTCGTTAATTTTTCTCTGTTCACGACGTTTGCCGGATGGGCTGAGAGCTTCCTGATTCGGATCAGCCTTACTCTGGATTTTCACATCCATCACGATTCCGTTACAACCAGAAGGAACGACCAGAGAGGTATCCTTAACGTCTGCGGCCTTTTCACCGAAAATGGCACGAAGAAGTTTTTCTTCAGGAGCCAACTCGGTTTCACTCTTGGGTGTGATTTTACCAACGAGAATGTCTCCTGGTTTCACTTCCGCACCGATACGAATAACACCATTGTGGCTTAAGTTAGCCAGGGCTTCTTCTCCCACATTGGGAATATCACGTGTGATTTCCTCAGGTCCGAGCTTGGTATCTCTGGCGGTGACTTCAAATTCTTCAATGTGTACGGAGGTGTAGACATCTTCCTTAATAAGCTTTTGGCTCAAGAGGATTGCGTCCTCAAAGTTATAGCCATTCCATGGCATGAAGGCAACCAGCACGTTCTTCCCAAGTGCCAGTTCACCAAGCTGAGTACCGGCTCCATCCGCAAGAATGTCGCCTACCTTGATCTTGTCACCTTTGCGAACAATTGGTCGCTGATTAAAGCAGGTTCCGGCATTGGAACGCATGAACTTACGAAGATGATAGACCCACAGGTCTTTCTTGGGGTCCGATTGGCGGCTACGTGGGAAACGTGGTGGCAACTCACCATCAGGCGTCACCACAATCCATTTTGAATCAACCGAGGCAACAATGCCATCTCCTTCAGCAACAACAACAGTTTTGGAGTCTCTGGCAACACGCCCTTCGATACCTGTTCCAACAAATGGAGATTCGGTTTTGAGAAGGGGTACACCTTGGCGCATCATGTTGGACCCCATGAGAGCACGGTTCGCATCATCATGCTCAAGGAAGGGGATAAGACCGGCAGCGACGGATACCACCTGCTTCGGCGAAACGTCCATGTAATCTACCTTCTCCCCTTCCGTTTCCAAAACCTGGTCACGGTCACGGCAGGTAACTTTACCGATAAATTTACCATTTTTGTCGTACTCAGAATTGGCCTGAGCAATCATGAGGTCTTCTTCTTTATCTGCGTTGAGATAGTGAACCTCATTGGTCACCTTACCATTCTTTACAACACGGTAAGGCGTCTCGATAAATCCAAACTCATTAATTCTGGAGTAAATCGAAAGAGAGTTGATCAGACCGATGTTTGGACCTTCCGGTGTTTCAATCGGGCAAATTCGGCCATAGTGACTTGGATGAACGTCACGTACTTCAAAACCGGCACGTTCCCGGTTCAGACCTCCGGGTCCGAGAGCCGAAAGTCGACGTTTGTGAGTGAGTTCTGCCAGAGGATTGATCTGGTCCATGAACTGACTGAGCTGACTACGGGCAAAGAAATCGCGAATCACGGTGGTCAGAGCCTTCGGATTGATCAGTTTCCCTGGGGTCAGGGAATCCACACTCTGGTCGTAGAGTGTAATACGTTCTTTGACGACACGCTCTGTACGTGCCAAACCTGTTCGGCACTGATTCGCAAGAAGTTCACCAACGGTACGTACGCGGCGGCTACCGAGGTGGTCGATATCATCAATGATGCCTTCACCACGTTTGAGCTTCGCCAGATACAAGGTGGATTCTACGATATCCTCAACCTGCAATGTGCGGACTTCAATGTCTGTGGTGAGATCAAGTTTTTGATTGAGCTTGTAGCGACCAACGCGGCCTAAATCGTATCTTTTGGGGTCCTGGAAAAGCCTCTTGAGAAGAGCTTTCGCATTGGCAACTGTTGGTGGCTCACCGGGACGCAGACGTTTATAGATTTCCTTAAGTGCGTCTTCTTCGTTACGGGTAACGTCCTTTTTGATACAACGGATAAGAGCTCCGTCATCGACGGTCGTGTCGATAACGCGGACTGTATCAATTTCAGAATTCTTGAAAGTACGAAGTACAGACTTGGTCAAAGGCTCAAAGGAACGTGCCAGAACCAAGCCCTTCTCCGCATTAATGATGTCTTCAACCAGCACATACTGGGAAATGTTCTCCATTTGGAGGACACGGTCCACGTCGATGGATTCAATGGTATAGAAGAGCTCAAGGATATCCTGATCGGAGGGATAACCCAAGGCTCGGAAAAGTGTGGAAAGCAGGAATTTACGACGACGACGGCGACGGTCGAGGTAAACATAAAGCAGATCATTCTGATCGTACTGGACTTCCATCCATGTACCGCGGTCAGGAATGATACGGAAGGAATGGAGGATTTTTCCACTGGTATGTGGGGCTTCTTCAAAGCAAATACCAGGGGAACGGTGCAGTTGGCTTACGATAACACGTTCAGCACCGTTGATGATGAAGGAGCCACGCTCCGTGATCATGGGGATGTCCCCCATGAAAATCTCTTCATCGTAACGTTTCTTTTCCCCGTCTTCCTCCTCTTGTTCGAGGCGAAGTTTAACGTGAAGGGGAATAGAATAAGAGACCCCTTCCGAGAAGCACTCTGTTTCCGAATTCTTGGGTGGTGTCAGCGTGTAACTCAGGTAGTGGAGAGTACAGCGGCCATCATAGCTTTCAATCGGGAAAACCTCCCGGAAGACAGCCTCCAGTCCGTCATTGGTCCGTTGCCCTTTGGGAACGTCCATCTGCAGAAAGTTCGTGTAAGAATCAATCTGGTTTTGAATGAGGTTGGGTGGCTGGATGACTTCCGTAAGTTGTCCGAAGTTCTTGCGATCAGACATGATGGTATGCGTTGCTGGGGGATTTTGGGTGAATTGGAAATAAAATGAGTTCTTCCCGGAAGGGTATCTCGCAAAGGATGTGACAGTGAGGATTTTGCCTCACGAATAGCAGGCTTACTTAAGGTTTACTTTAGCGCCAGCTTCTTCGAGTTTCTTTTTGATTTCCTCTGCGTCGTCCTTGGTGGTCGCTTCTTTGAGCACCTTGGGAACGCTTTCGACAAGATCTTTGGCTTCTTTGAGGCCAAGACCGGTGATGGCACGAACTTCTTTAATGATCGCGATCTTTTTGTCGGCAGGGAATTCAGCCAGCTCTACGTCGAACTCGGTCTTTTCTTCAGCAGGAGCAGCATCGCCACCTCCACCAGGACCTGCAGCAACAGCTACAGCAGCAGGAGCCGCAGCACTGACGCCCCATTTATCTTCGAGTTCTTTGACCAGAGCACTGATCTCGAGTACAGACTGAGCGGAAAGCCAGTCAACGACTTGTTCTTTTGTGATATCAGACATGATGTTTTCCTTTGGATTTGGTTAGTGTTTCTTAGGAAAGCGTTTAAGGGAGAAGCCTCCCCTAACCAGATTCTCCAGGTTTGGGTTTTAGTTTGGGTATAAAAAATTAAGCAGCTTGTTCTGCTTTTTGTGAAAGAACGCTGACGAGGTCGCGTTGAGCGGCATTGAAAGTACCAAGAAGCTTTTGAGCTGGTGTATTGAGAAGCCCAAGGAGTTGAGCCTGGAGTACTTCAATGGAGGGGAGATCCTTGAGTTGATCGATTTGTTCAGCATTGAAGACTTCTTTGCCCAGAACCCCGCCTTTCCACTTAAACTTTTCGGATTTACCGACGAATTTGGCGATTGACTTGGCAATTCCCGAAGGATTGTCACCACCAACAACAATGGCGGTTTGACCAGTCAGGTATTCATCGCAACCCTCAATCTCACGATTTTTCAGAGCCACGTTGAGGATACGGTTCTTCACTACGTGATACTCTGCACCTTGCTTGGAAAGGTCTTTCCGCAGTTGAGCAGATTCACTGACAGTGATGCCGGAATAATCAGTGATGAAGAAATAGTTGGATTTGTCGAGATGCTGGTTGATCTCGTCGAGAAGATATTGCTTTTCTGGCCTCATGATGTGTGTGGGAAGTTTGAAAGGAGGGTAATAATTGAGAGGGACCGTATAATTGAGAAGCTCAATAGCCGCTGTAAATAGATTGGTCCAATCGGATGCCAGCACTCATGGTACTGCTCAAGGAGATGTTCTTGATGAAGCGGCCCTTGAAGCCATCCGGACGGGATTTACCTACTTTGTCGAGAGCAGCCTGCATGTTTTCCAGTAATTGCTCTTTGGTGAAGGAGCGTTTGCCAACGATAACAGACATACTCGCCGTTTTGTCCATTTTGAACTCCACACGGCCTGCTTTCACTTCTTGAATGGCAGCAGTAATGTCGTCGGTGACGGTACCCGATTTAGGATTGGGCATCAGGCCACGAGGTCCGAGCACACGTGCTACTTTTCTAACTTCCTTCATCGCCGAAGGTGTTGAGATCGCTACATCGAAGTCCAACCAACCGTCTTGTACCTTTTTAATAAGGTCTTCAAAACCGGCATGTTCCGCACCGGCGGCGAGAGCTTCCTCTGGTTTCTCGGTGAAAACAATCACGGTGACCTTTTGACCACTTCCATGAGGAAGGTTCAAGGTTCCGCGAACCAATTGGTTGCTCTGACGGGAATCCAGAAGAAAGTTGAAGGAAAGTTCAACCGTCTCGTCAAATTTGGCAGGAGGCATCTTGCCAAGGATTTCAACCGCATCTTCCAAAGGATAGAAGGATTTGCAGTCGCGTTGATTGCTAGCTGTGTTGTATCGTTTACTCATGATATGGTTGCTCCTGTATTTCTTTCCTGAATGAAGAAATCCAGTAAGTGCAGGGTTTGAGAGAAAGATTAATTTTCGACCTTGATACCCATGTTTCTGGCCGTGCCGATGATCATGCGTGCGGCAGCTTCCTCATCATCGGTATTCAAGTCTTCCCATTTGGTTTTGACGATTTCGTCCACTTGCTTGCGAGTCACCGATCCAACGGTTTCCTTACCTGGGTTTTCAGCACCTTTGGCAAGACCGGCAGCTTTCTTGAGAAGAATTGGAGCGGGGGGGGACTTTGTGATAAAGCTGAAAGAGCGATCCGCATATACGGATATGACTACGGGAAGAATCATTCCGGCTTTGTCTTGGGTCTTTGCGTTAAATTCCTTACAGAAAGCAGCGATATTGACGCCTTTGGCACCAAGGGCTGGACCAACTGGTGGAGCGGGGTTGGCAGCTCCAGCAGGCAACTGCAATCGGATTTCACCTGTTACTTTTTTGGCCATTAGTTTGTGTCCTATTTAATTGGGTAGAATGGAGAGTGGATGAATTGTGCGGAAAATTAGAATATCAAAAGTGGGCGGTTTTACTCTTCATCTTTCTGGACTTGCCAGAATTCGAGTTCCACAGGGGTGTAACGACCGAAAATTGAAACGGAGACTTTGAGCTTTCCGCGATCGACATCGATTTCGTCGATACGGCCACTGAGGTTCATAAATGGTCCGTCGTTGATCTTGACCTCTTCGCCAACCTCGAAGTTGACCTTTGGAACTTCCTTGCCTTCAGCTTCCTGAACCTGCTTGAGGATACGGTCAATCTCCTGTTCTTTGAGTGGGTAAGCTTGTTCACCCCCGACAAAGTTGATCACACCATCAGCGTCTTTGACAAAATACCATGGCTCACGGAGAAGGTTTCCGTCGTCATCGTATAGTCTCATGTGGATAAAGAGGTATCCGGGGTAAAGTTTACGTTTGCGAACCTTCTTTTTGCCATCTTTTACTTCAGTGACAGACTCTGTTGGCATGAGCACTTCAAAGATGAACTCTTCCATCTCTTCCTCTTTTTTGTAGCGGTCGAGGAATCGCTTGGCTTTTTCCTCGGAGTTGGAAAGAGTTTGTACGGCAAACCAGTTAGGTCCGGAAACTGAGGATTGGATTGGCATAGATCGTTGTTGGAACGATGGTCGGTGATAACCGGCTTATTGAAAAAAGGAGTGAGTTGGTCAGGTTACTGTACCCAGCGGGTAAGAAGCTCGACCCACTGATTCAGGGAAAAGTCAGCTAGAAACACAAAAACGCCGAGTATGACGACGCCAACCATGACTACAATTGTTGATTCGACCAACTCTTTTCGATCGGGCCAAGCAGACTTTCGAAGTTCTGCCATGGTCTCATTCCAACGAACTCGTATGGCTGTGAATGGATTTTTCATTCTTTGTGTTGCAATTCTAAAATGGCGGGAGAAGAGGGACTCGAACCCCCAACCTACGGTTTTGGAGACCGTTGCTC
>CAYSOI010000090.1:0-11930 GCA_964432425.1 uncultured Opitutales bacterium
CCACCCAGCCCCGTCTCAACAACTTGCCACGCTTTGACACGCATCTGTTCGCTTCGTCTTTTGACACAATTCCAAGGGGCATTCGGTTTGTATGAGTGGAATTAATGGGTTGTGCGCCTGTTTTTTAAACAAGTTTGAGTCATGCATCCTCTTGTGGGATCGAAAATATTTCATGTATTTAAGATATGTGTTTTTAAATTATTTATATATTGGTAATAATAAAAAAGGCAACCTGCTATAGAGGTTGCCTTTCTTGCTTTGTTGGAAAACTATCTCTAGAATAAAGCTCTGAATTATTTCATGGAAATGCTTTCCTGCACATTGTCCGTGTCGGTCATAATGCGCAGCATTTTCAAGAACTTAGGGAGCTTCATAGCTCCTTTCTGTTCGGAGGCGATATCCAAGCCTGATTCAATCAACCCATTGATGAGATGATTGGCACTCAAGCCCGATTGGCCTGCTACACCTTGAATCCGTCCGAGCAAGTCTTCGGTTACACGAATGGTGATGATTTTATAGACAACGTCTGATTTCTTTTTGCTTTTTCGGATAGCCATTGTACCTAGGGTTTAATTTGTTGGATGCTTAAGGTTGTGCGGATTGCCATTGTTTAACTGCTCATGCCTTATATTTTTGGACTTTCGCATCGACTCTTTAAAACAATATACACCTAAAGTAAACTGAATTTAAGGAAAATAAACCCCTTATGGGTTGTGGAGGTCATTAATTAGTGATACCCCTCCTATCCATTAGTTTTACAAATGGAAGGGTGTTCATTCCCAGAATGATGATGAAGCCAACTAATAGAACCCCGAGATTCAGGAATCCCTTTTTTTCTTCAGGCCGCTTCGCTGAAAATTGAATTCTCAAGTCGGTATCGGTGTCGACCAGGAGACTTCTAGTAAATGTGAGTACCTGACCTTGCTTGGGGAGGTTGGCACGGATGGCTTCCGGGTTGGCCAGGGCTGCATCCTGATGACCAATGAGGCAGGAGGCCAGTTGTTCGAGACCTTTGTTCACTTCGGCAGTATTTTGCTCCAGGACTTGTTGGGCTTCCTGCTGTGTATATTTGGCTTTGTTGGGGCCAAGGTAGGGAAGTGGAGCCTGAGAGACGGCGGGAGCCCCTTCGAGTTGCCCGAGATTGTCATTCAGGTAATAGTTTCTGCGATTTGCCAGGCCGATGAGGGCTTGCTGGGTCTTGAGGTTTTGCAATTGCACCCGTGCATCTTCATTAAAATCCCGATCTGCCTGGGAGAGGGACCATGCTGATTGCAACGCTTGCCGTGCCAGGCGTTGTTCCCCTTGAGCCAGTAAGTCGTTACTTTTATTCAAAAGGGTCTCGGCTTCCTCATATTGCTGCTGACGAAGGTGGGCTTCGGTTTTCAGGTATTCAGCGATGGAAAAACTGATCAATTGCGGTTCTTCGGTTTCCACCAGTTCCAGGGTGCTCCCTTCCGTGTCTTCAATTGTCCAGTATTCGGGGAGGTGAATGTTCCAGGAGATTTTTTCCAGTGGAAGATCGAAACTGGGGCCCAGCAGCAGGTTTTGCACTTCGGCGGCATTCATGGATTGCACTTCCAGTGTGTAGAGAAACTTGATTTCGGAAGACTGGTTGACGCTTCCCTCTTCCATGGGAATGAGAATTTTAGGACCCTCTTTCCAGGGCCAGACACTTTTTTTATTCACAAATGCGGACCAGAATTTTGCATGATTTGGCAGGGTCAGCCCAAGGTGCCTTTTGCTGCCCGGTTGCATTTTCAGGACGACTTCTGTCAGCAGAATGCCAGCTTCCGAAAGAACAGAGGAGATTTTGACACTTTGGACTCTTGCAGGCAGCACATCCTCGACTTCATGCCGAATGACCTGGATTGGGAGTTGATATACGGATTCCAGGACTCGGAAAGTATGATGGATATCACGGTCAGATATGCCCCGCTTCAGGTTTCGAGTCACAGTTTGCCACTCCACGGATTTGAGGGCCGGAGGGAGTTCCGCAAGTTGAAGTTCCAGACGGGAACCGGTCTTCAAAGTAAGAAACCCTCTTTGCAAATTGATGTTTTCAAGGAGAATGCCCTGAATGGCTGGTAGTGTTTCGGCTTCTTCGGTATGCAGGGTTTGGTAGCTGAGGTGGAGCTGGAGTTTACCAATATACCTTCTGGATAGTTTCACTTCCCATTGCCCGGGCTTCCCATTCTCCGGGCGATAGGAGTCGGCAAGAGCTTTGCTTCTGAAGCGTACACCCACAGCATTTTCCGGGAGTTGGAATTGCAGGGTTTTGATCCCAGCATTCTCAATGCTGTATTCGATGTTGGCCTGGCTTTCGTGTAGCCCTTCCCGTATTTGCACTTCCTGCAATACGGATGCCTGAATCCATGGCTCCACCTTCTCAATGGAAAACTGAAGCGACCAGCGGTTTTGCAGCAGGCGGAAGACCAGCACGCCTTTTTGAAGAATGCCCGCTTTCTTGGGGTCAACCTGAGTCAGCCCTTCCCGGTTTTGCACATTGAGTCGCATCCCTTGTTCCGGGACGACCTGGAGTTGCCCTTCCTGCTTGCTGGCTTCCCGGATGAGCAAACGAGGAGCATTCCAAAGTTCCTCACCGCTGGAGATTCCTGTTCCGGCAAGGCTGATGTGGAAGGAGGTTTGGCCCAGTGTTTTGCCACGAAGGTGGAGGGTCAGGCTGCGCCCCTGATCGGTTTTTAATTCTGTCCAATGAGAAAGTGCTGGCCCGGAAAGGGATTCCACATCCATTCCCTCAGGCAATTCAAAGGTGAGCTTGAAGATGCCGGTTCGGGTAATGTTGACGGAGATATCCGAGGCGAGGACAATACGATCTTCCCCGATGCTGAGGGTTTCCTGAGTTTGCACTCGAATGTCAGGTTTCACCGGCAGGGCATTGAGCTGAAGGTTGGCATCGAGATCCGAATACCGGAAACTTCTCCGAAGGGTCAGGTTTTTCCCCAGAGTGATCTGTTGAAGCATCTCTTTGGGGAAATCTTCCAGATTGATGGGGGAGAGGCGTTCGGTCTTCACATCTCCAAGTTGCACTTCGGCTCCAGTGGCAATTCCGACCAGTCCGACTTGTCCCGCAGCATCCCTCAATGTAATGGGAGCCACCGTTTCCTCATAGGGGAGAGGCTTGGCGGCGACCTGTGAACGAACCTGCAAGGTAAAGGGCTGGGTATGCCCAGGCTCAAAATGAAGGTCCAGCAACCGGGTGTCCGGGTCAAATCGCCAACCTTGCATTTGTTCGGCAGCTACATCGGTAATGGTGAGTGCACCTGGAACTTGTACGGACATCGACCGTACTTGTCCCTGGGCAGGGCGGATGCGAATATTGTGAAGCCCTTCGATAATGCCGGCTGTGGGAGTGTAGAGGTGTTCCAGCTCTCCGTAGTAGAGGGTGTCCTCCATTCGAATGTCCCGGCTTCGGGGTCGCCACTGGAAGATAGCTCCGGCTGCATTCATCAGAGTGGCCGAGGCGGTGGTATGTCCCGTGGCTTTGTCTTCTCTGGTTACCATGGAGATGGCTTGGGGGCATTCAATGAGAATGTCGGAGGCTTCAATTTTGATTTCGACAGTATTCAACAGGCCCGTGACGAGGGGAAGTTGAATGGAGTGCCAGGATTCTTTGGTAACGGCGATGGTCTGTTCGTAATGGATATTCAAATCCACCTCTTTGGTGCGAAGGCATTTCAGTGTGTAGGTCCCGACTCCATTTCTCAAGATCTGCCGCAGTTTGAAGTACTTCTCATCCCAATCTCCACCCGTGACCACAGCAGGTTGCTGTGTGATGAACAGATCCTGCCCAGTCGTCGCATCCCATTTTACAGAGTAGGTTACCTTGGCCCGGTTGCCCTGAATATGAATCTTGTGGCTGACGGAATTGACCTTGGTTTCTACAGGGATTTCAACCGGTTTGGGCGGTAGGATTACCGGAGGAGATATATTTGGGGTCACCGGTGTGCTCTTCACATCTGCATTGGGAGCCACTTCTTCACTGGCAGGTTCTGGAGCACTCTTGGATTTGCCAAACAATATGAACTTTGCCTCACTGGTCTCCGGCATCACTAGTAAACAAAGTGCCAAAAGAGCCGCACCCGGAACAGAACTCGATGCTGGAATTACCGATGAGCTGCCTCTCGGGATCTTGTAAAGGTGGGCAAACAGCGGGAGGCAGGTATGGAGTACGAAGTAAGCGACCAACAAGGTGGAGAAATATTGTTCCCCATTGGATTTGATCAGCAAACTGTACAGCAAACAGATCCAGCCTGCACTAACCAGAAGGTTTCCCAGTGCCCGCATGCCCCCTTTCATAAATAGTAAAGGCACTCCTCCAATCCACAGGAGACCTCCGATGATGGTGGTCCATGAAGTCGTGCTGGCCATTACCTCTTCCTCCTCCAGTTCCACATTCTCAAGGCTGACCTGCAATTGAGCACCGGCCAGTTGGACAGGAGCCCGGAATTCAAGAATGGAATTTCCGGTTTCCTGAATGGATGCCTCCTCGGGGATCAAATTACCCAGTCGCATAGCCAGGATCACCGCGATGCCACAAAGTGTGAGGCTCAGAAATCCCAAGACCTGGACCTGTCCGTCCCGCCAGGTTTTTTTTGTGCTTCGAGCCAGTTGAATCAATACCATGCTGGCAAATGCACTCAGAAACGCTCCCGCAATGAAAACCATTGGGCGGCGTCCGTATTCTCCGCCAATCAAGTTGTGTAACCAAGTGAATCCATTGGTTGGATGTACCACATTCCGCGGTGCAATATTTCCGGCAATGAAATCCAGGCGGTAGCCGGGTTCCGCTTTGAATATCCAGTCAGTCAGCAGCACAGGAGCTTCCACTGCAGGAGTGGAAACGCTGAGTTCATTGGTTTCCTTTCCGGCGGTTGCCAACTTCAGATCAATGGAAATCAGCGTGTTGGGGTCAGCATTCTGCGGAAGAGGGATCAGGGTCGCACGTTCCCCGGAAATGGGGGTTACTTTTTTGCCATTTACGATCGCATTCCAGAGCTTGGCGTTTTTCTGAAGGGATACGGGGAGATGGGTGGCCCCCTTACTTTTTAATAGATAATGATGGTTGGTTAAAACTTCGCCTTTGGTGGAGATGTGGGTTTCCAGTTTTGCATAATCAATCACCTGCCCAACCGTAACCGATTGGGAGTAGGGCAGAACATGCAGCTCCGCTTCAAAAGGACGGGCAGTGTATTGGTAACTAGCCAGAATCGGTGCATCATAGAGCAGGCGATACTCCGCCGGGATTTCTTCATTCTCCACTTCAATCAAGGCAGGAGACAGTTTTTCGAGTTCGTCGGAAGGCTGGCGAAAATAGTGTTCGCTGGTGACAATCAATGTGCCTTGCTCGGACTGTGTGTTCATGGGGCGAAGACCCGAGAAGTCCAAGCTTTCCCCATGAGGGTTGAAGCGGGAATCATAAGTGGCCAGCAACGTGTAGGCTCCACTCTGCGGTGTATGGAGAAACACTTTGTATTGATTGCCATCCCGTTTCCAGTTGCGAACTTCCTGACCGATAAACTCGACATTTCCATAGGCATCCGGAGCGGCAAAGTTCAATTCCGAAACCGGGGCTCCCACGATAAAGAAATTCATAACCGAACTGCCGTAGGCAATCCCTTCTCCGATGGAAAACAGGTGCAGGGAATCTGCCTGAATGGTCAGGTCCAGACGCTCGGCATTGAGTGTCAGTTCCCAGTTCTCATCCTTGATACGAAAGGCAAGTTGGAGCCCATTGAGTTTCTTGGGGTAAAAGGCCGTCGCCACTTCCGTCAGGCTTTGTGTCTTGGTGGCAGACAACCGCAATCCTTCTGCCGCAGTGACTCCGATGTATCCGCGAACCGACTTCACCCCTTGGGTTTCGATTCTGGGCAAATCCCAATCCTGCTCCTTCAGAGATTGGTTTTTTTCCAGCTTCAGACCCAGAAGTTGCCTGCCGGAAAGGGGAGCACTGAACACGAGCCGTAATCGGGACTGATTTGGCTGATCCGGCTCTGGAGTTACGAAGTAATCACTCAGGGATGCCGCATCCAGTTCCGAAACTGAATAGTCTGAGGGAATCAGAATGTTGAACTCCCGTAATGGAGCTTCCCGGATGTCTAGTTCCAGTTCACTTTGCAGAACAGTGTCACTGTCTCCGATATGAACCGTAAGAATCTCCGAAAGTGTGATCTCCGGAAGTATGTTGTCGGCCTGGATTTTCAATGTGTAGTCTGAACCGGAAAACCGATAGGCAAAGGATTGCGATGCTTCCGGTGCCGTGCTGCCGGTTTTGCGATTGGTGAGAAGTCGTTGATCGACAGGAAACAACTCCGGAGAAAGTTGAGAAAGCCCCAGTGCGGAGAGGATTTCCAAACGCACCGCTCCTTCGTTGGTCACCCGAAAGTGGCCACCATAGCGGACTGCCTCTTTGGGAATCAATCGCATCGGTTCAAACTCCAGTGGAAAGACTCCCAACGGTGTCTGGGTGTGCACCAACAGGGAATACTCTTTGGTTTGTGCCTGATTGAGTTGCACTTCCAGGCCCCTTTCTCCATTGGGTTGAACGGCGGGCAGGATTTTCCAGCTCAGGATGTCCTTGCCTTCCACCCGAACGACTTCTCCTTGCCCGGCCAAACCAAATTGCAGCGTCTTCATGTCTCCCTGCATCACGCTGAGATTGAGCAGGTGCGTTTGCCGCAGAAGTCCCGCCGCCGCCGAAGCTTCGCAAATTCCCTCCGCCGAATAGAACAGTTTGCTGGCTTTCTCCGGGGTGGCTCCTTTCCAGCGAAGGACAAACTCTTCACCTGGAGGCAAGAAACTTTCGTAGGCGTCACCGTCTTGGGTAGGAGTGGAGGCCCCGGGAATGACCATCTTTACATCCCCTGGCAATTTCTCGATCCGAACTTTCCGGAGGGGGGCACTGAGAATGCCAAAACCGGTCGATTTCCATCCCCCCTCATCCGTTACTTTTGCCTGGAAGGTAAACTTCACCGGGTAACTGCCTCTGGCTTTGAAGTTGAGGTAATAAGCATTGCCCTCCAGCTCTACTGTATATCGGGCTTTTTCCTGGAGGTCTTTCACCGCGATTGCACCGGAAACGACCTTCAAACGTCCCCCTTTTCGGCCTTCAACCTTGGCAGTGCCTTGTAGGGTAAAGGTCATTCCACCTTCCGTGGCTTCCCCGGTCAGTAAGAAATCAGCCAGGGTCGGAGGTGGTTCCGTTTTTGGACTTTTTGCAGAGAGTGAAAAGCTCAATAAGAAAAGGGTGAGCAAGGTGAGAGAATATTTTTGTATGTACATATGCATGGCTCTGGAAGTATGGAGGAAGGATACGGGAAATCATTCAGATGGAAGTCAGCCGGAGGTAAAAGAAATGTCAGGGAGTTGTGATGGACGTTTCATTCTACTTGCTCAACGAGGCGGCACGAATCATTTGAAGGAGTGACTGTACAGGAGAATGGGAAGGAAACTCAGTTTGCAGACCGGCGAGGTATTGCTGGAGTTTCATGAGGTCGACATCCCCGGCATAGGGACTGCGGGCCAGCCATTCGGCAAAAGTGGCAGCGGATGCCGCAAGACGCATGGCGGAAGAGGCCTGATCCAGAGAAGGAGGATTTGAGCGATGCGGAAGTGGCCAGGAGGTTTCCTTGTATTTGCCAGTAGCAGGTTCGCGATAACGAACGTGAACTCTTCCGATGGGGCCACTGCCTTTCGGATCAATTTGCAGAACATAGAGTGCGTTGCCGGATTCCGCAGATCCGATCTCCGCGGCGTCCACCGCATTGTTGCGAAAATCTTCTTTCTTCAACTGGTGACGAAGGTAACCAATTTGGCGGTGTGTTTTCACTCTCTTGGGATTGAAGACGACTTGTACCTTTACGTCCGCCGCAGCCAAAGTCAGGGCACCTGCCAACTTCCGGGCAAAGTCACGTTCTACATCCTTTGGGGAATTGAGGAATGCGTAGCGACCATCCCCATTTCGGGCCAAGGCTTCCATTAGGTGATCATTGTAGCCATCCCATCCAATGCCGAAACAATCCAGGGCAATGGCCTTCTTGCGTTGGGCTTCTACCGTTTTGCGAAGTGATTTGGGGACCACATTCCCGAGATTGGCCGCACCATCGGTGAGCAGAATCACCCGATTGTTTCCATTGGAAATGAAGTGTTTTCCAGCCACTTCGTAGGCAAGATTTAGAGCGGCTTCAATGTTGGTGCCTCCCTGAGGAACAATGGCATCGAAATCGGCTAGTTTCTTTCCGGCTTCCACTCCATTGGCTCCATTCATCCAGAGACGTGGAGTCCGGGCAAAAGCAATGACGCTGACCTTGTCCTGCGGGCGAAGTTTTGTGGAAAGCACTTTCAGGGCTTGTTGCAGAATGGCCACTCTGTCCGCTCTTTCCATCGAGCCGGAGTTATCGATGGTGAGGACAAGGTTGAGTGGTTGTCCACCTTGCCTGCCTTCGGCGGCTGTTTGAATGGAGAAGCGGACCAGATCGCGATTATGGGCAAATGGGTGGCGACTGCGATCCCATGCAAAGGACAGAGCTTTTCCACCAACCGGAGCAGGATCGCGGTAATCAAAGGCGTTGATGAATTCTTCTGCCCGAACGATGTGTGGCGGAGGAAGTTGACCATTGAGCAGGCTGGCTTCGCAAAGCCGGAAGGAAGCGTCGGTGACATTCAAGGAAAATGTAGAGAAAGGAGACTGCGCGGTAACCACTTCCGGCTTGGGCTCTGGCAGTTCGATCGGAGTCGGAATGCCCAAGTCTTCAGCCCATACATCCCCATCTTTATCGCTAACGTCTGGCTTCTTTTCCTCTTCTGCCTCTTCCAATATTTCTTCAGGTGCTGTGTCAGGAAGTTCCTTGGCTTTTTCCAACTTCGACATCAGTGCTCGTTTATTGAAACGCTCATCCGTCTCTTTATCCGATTTGGCTTCGGCAATTTCTGACTGTTTTCGTAATTTCTCATTGTTGCCCAGAGCAGATGCTTGCCCTTGCTGCACCGATTTCAATCGCTGTTGCTGGTCACTGAGTTCAAGATCCTTGAGCCCTTTAAGTGCGGTCGATGTCGAGTTGAGTGGCTTGAGGGAGTGGTCATGTAGGAAAACATCTTTACCAAGAGTGTCCTGAGCCGCTGTTCTGTCCAATGCCCTATCTACTTTCATCTGTTCTTCCTGAGACAATAATTTCTTTGGACTTGCCTGTGTATATTTGAATTCTGAAGCTGAAAACTTGAGATCCACTTCGGCATGATCGATCTCCAACATCTCTGCATCATCGGAGAACTCCCGGTGGGTGTAGGTGCCATCAACGAAACCATATAGAGTGAGATCATCCGTTAATAGGATTCCTCCACTGAGTGGCTTGATGGTTTCCTTTTCTTTTCCTTCACGATTATCAAAATCAGCCGTAATTGCGTTGGTATTTTTTGTTGCCTCGGATTGTCTGTACCGGGTGATCGCCGTTTCGGATTTTTGTTTTTCCAGAATGTCATCCAATCTGCCGGTGGTCATGGGTATGGGGTCTGCGGGAACAGGAGTGGCCGCAGCAGGTTGTGCCGGAGCTATAGAGCGGCTGGGTGCCGGAGGTCGTGTTCTGGCAGATGCCGGGACAGTTGTTGGCCTTGGGGTTGTGGGTGCCGGTTTCTTTACGGGTGTAGGAATTGACGGAGGTGCCGGAGTGGCAGGTGGTGGAGTTTCTGTGGCATCATCGAATGGCTGGGCAGGCATGCGGCGATTTTCAGGCCCAGGCTGGGTCTTGGTCGTGATTCCTGGAAGTGTTGGGCGAGCTGGCTCTTGTGGCAGTACTGGTCTGGGAGTAAGTGCAGGAGGAGCCTGTGTCACAGGAGCATTGACCGGAGGAGCGATGGGTTGAGAACTTGGGCCTCGGCTATTGGGTTTGCCGCCTCCACCTATCGGCGCCGCTGTGGTCACAGATTCAGTTACGATGGGTTTAGGAAGAACCTTGGGGGGGGCGGTAACTTCTGGTAGCGGCTCTGGCTCAGGAACCGGGGCATTTCTACCGGGAGGAGCTGGCATTTCTGCTAGATTCTCAGCTCTGGAAAGAGATTTGCTGGCTGAGCGTTCGTAATCTTCTCTGGTTTTCTTGTTACGTGTGGTTCGGCTTTCTAATGCGCTTTTGAGCTCATCTTGATTTTTTACCAGGCTTTCAGCACTCAGCTCATTTACGGAAAGGTTCAAGCTCCGGGTTTGGCTGGAGAGGTCGGAAACTTCTTTTCTCATTTCTTCCAGTCTTTCCCCGGCACCTGGAGCGGGACTGCCTTCAGCAAGATTAGCTTGAAAGGGGTGGTCATTGGCCGATGCCCTTTTATCTCCGACCTGAATGTTTCCTTCCGGGGCTGCATGTCCGGAGGATTTCTGTTGAGGTTTTAAGGCAAGGGCTTCCAATGTGATATTATCCCTTGCGTGAGTGACCTCCAACTCTTGTTTGTCTGCATCCGCAAAGGGCCGTTTACCGGACCTGGGAGCCGTTTGGGCACTTACACTTTCTTTGAAACTGTAGTGCAGGGTGGAGTTGTCGGGAGTTCTATCGTCGGGTTCGGACGATTCTGCAGGCATACTGCCGTATTGGTCTGTAGCGGTTACGGCATCCTGACGTTCCGGTAGTTGAGCCGACATGGCAACCTGGTTGTCCGCCTTTTCTTTCAGGAATTTGGGAAACCAGACTCCGCCAAGCAGGATGGCCACGCTTGCCGCAGCTGCGACGGGAATAAACGGATGCAGTTGAAAGCCGGATCTTTGTGGCTCCGGGGTTTCTTCCACAGGGAAAGAGTGGACATTTTCTGGAGTTGCCTGCTCCTCATTCCAGAGGTTTTCGAGTGTTTTGCGGCGGTCATCAGAAAGTTGTTGGGGAGCGGATTGTGCTCCTGAGTAGAGGGACTTTGCGGATTCTTTCACCAGCCCGAGTGACTTTTGCATTTTCTCCGCATAGGATTGCAAGTCTGGGTTCTCCTGAAGGAGTTGCTGGACAGCTTCGGTCTCAGCTTCTTCCGTCTCTCCCAGCAGCATGGCCAATACCCGCATCTCCAACTGCTCTTGTGGAGTGGGTTTGGGGTTGGAGTCTTCTGGATTCTGTAAATTGTCGCTCATGTCATTTTCAAGGGGTGACGCCATTTCGTTCGAGTTCGAAGGCCAGGTGTTTCAGGGCGTGGTGCAGTTTGTACCCAACGTTGCTGACCGTGAGTCCGGTCTGGCTGCTGATTTCTTTATAGGAGAGTTCCTCCACAAATTTGAGCTGGACGATGGTTTTGGCCATTTCGTCCAGAGTGTTCAGGCAAAGCATAGCCAGTCCGACGTTCTCAAGGTGTTCAATTTGTTCATCCGGAAGAGGTGCTTCATCGACCGGTTCCGCAACTCCGGGTGTGACGCCTTGTGATTCGGATTCATCACCTTCATGCCGGAAAGGCAGGACTCGGCGGAATTTGCGGTGGTGGTTCATGGCGAGATTGTGGACAGTTCGGTAAAGCCAGGGTTTGGGTTGTTGGACTTCAGAAATTCTTGGATGCAGACGTATGAAAGCGTCTTGGACGAGATCCTGAGCCGTGTCTGCGTTTTGAACCAGTTTTCGTGCGTATAGCAGGAGAGGGCCTTCCAACTCCTCAAATAATTCCTTGAGTGTTGGAGGTTGTGGATTTCCTGGCTGCACTGGTTCCTCCACGGCGAGGGTCATTTAAGTTTTATCGCGGGACTGCGTTCCTATTTTCGGGTGGCTTGGAGTGGTGATCATAATTCCAAGACACAAAGGTTACGCATCCCTTAGAATTTTTTTGTAAAAAAAGTGTCAATGCCCCGTTTGGCCCAATATTAGTAATCGCCGATACCCTTAAAGCATCGGGTTTGTGATGGAAGATTTTTCGTCATGGCGGAGACTATAGATTTGTAGAAGGAGCGAACAAGGATTTCATCTTCA
>CAYSOI010000091.1:0-11914 GCA_964432425.1 uncultured Opitutales bacterium
CGGCCCTATTGTAATACCCAATAGAGGGAAAACTTATATCCCTAACACTAAATGCCAAAATTCCATATCAGGATATATTGTATTGGAAGAATGAGTTTTCATTTGCACATTAACTGCTTGGAGTGAACCATCTGAATCGCTGAGTTCTTTTCACCTTGGAATGAAAGCTTAGATCACAATATAAATCTTGCTCTGCATTTTTTACAGCCCACTCCTATTAGGAAAGGGCTTGTTTCCAACATTTTTAAAGTAGCTGTTTTATCTATTATGCTTGAAGAAAAATTAAACACAGAAACAACTAACCGTCGAGGTGTGATCAAATTGTGGGCTGGCTTGCTGGGAGCCATTGCAGGGGTGTTTCCTGTTTTGGCGAGCCTTCCAATGATCTTTGATCCACTCCGCAAGAAAGCCGAAAAAGGGAAATGGGTCAGAATCGCCAGTTTGGACGCCGTGCCCGACGATGGAGTTCCCAGAATATATCCGGTTCTGGCTGAAAGGGTCGATGCATGGAACAAATTTCCCAGCGTTCGGATTGGGGCCGTGTTTTTGAGAAGATCTCAGGATGGGGAAGTTTCAGCCCTGAATGTTTCCTGCCCTCACTTGGGTTGTGCTGTCGATTATAAAGAATCAGGAGAAAAACCTGAGTTCTCCTGCCCCTGCCACAACAGTCAATTCGAATTGGATGGCGGTATCAAAAACCCCAAGACCACACAAAGCCCAAGAGGAATGGATACCTTGGAAGTTGATCCTGAGAAGCTCAAAAAAGGCGAAGTCTGGGTAAACTTTCAGAATTTCCAGCCGAACAAGAAAGAGAAAATCGCAGTCACTTGATTACCGCCATGAAAGATAAGATCAACAATGCTCTCAAGTGGCTGGATGACAGGACAGGTTGGCAAGGCCTGCTCAAAGAAGCCCTGTACGAAAAAATACCCGGAGGTTCCCGTTGGCGCTATATTTGGGGCAGCACTCTTACTTTTGCCTTCTTCATTCAATTGGTTACAGGGGTAATCCTTTGGATGGCCTACAGCCCGAGTAGTCAAACTGCATGGGAAAGTGTTTATTTCATTCAGCACGAAATGTGGGGAGGGTGGTTTCTTCGGGGCATCCATCATTACACGGCCCAGGCAATGGTGATATTGTTGGTTTTGCACACCATGCAAGTCGTCATTGATGGTGCCTACAAAGCTCCGAGGGAGGTCAATTTCTGGTTTGGTATTATTCTGATGGGCCTGGTGATGGGATTAGGGCTAACCGGGTATCTCCTTCCCTGGGACCAAAAAGGGTATTGGGCTACCAAGGTGGCGACCAATCTGGTTGCCGCTGTACCTTTTGTCGGGCCAGAGTTACAGAAAGTGCTGATTGGAGGCACTGAATATGGTCACCAGACCTTGACCCGCTTCTTTGCCATTCATGCAGGGGTTTTACCTGCCCTGACCATTATGTTTATCATTGGGCACGTTTATTTGTTCCGCAGACATGGTATCCATGCGAAAGAACCGTTGAAGGGAGAAGAAGAAGATTTCTGGCCAGAACAAATCCTCAAGGATGCGGTCGCTTGTCTGGCCGTACTGGCTGCCATCCTATTCTTTGTGATATGGCATCATGGGGCACCCCTTTCAGCGCCGGCAGATCCCTCGGACCAATTCTCAGCAGCTCGTCCTGAGTGGTATTACCTGTTCCTGTTTCAATTGCTCAAATATACTTCAGCATTCTGGGGTGCTATTGTGATCCCGGGTGTATTGATGCTGGTCATTTGCTTGATGCCCTTCATTGGCAGGTGGAAACTGGGGCACCGTTTCAATATCGGTCTATTGGTTGTCCTTTTGTTAGGCTCTCTTCTGCTGACTTGGGTGGCCATGCAAGAAGACAAAAACAGCCACCACCATCAACATGCTTTGCTTGACTCCCAAGAAAAAGCTGCCCGAGCCATTGTTCTGGCAGGTGCTCCTGCGGGAATCCCCAGTAGCGGTGCTGTTTCCCTGCTTCAGAAGGATCCCTTGATTCAAGGCTCCCGCCTGTTTGCCAAGCACTGTGCCAGCTGTCACCGGTATAATGGGCACGATGGCACGGGACATGGCAAGATGGCAAAAATACTCTATCGTGAAGGAGACAGTATTGATGTCATTGCCGAGAAGCATGGTATGACTATTGACGAAATTCTCAAAGAAAGCCACCTCACCAGGGAACAACTTGAGCCAGGGAAACAACTTACTGTCAACTTTGTCCCTACGGCAGCAGATCTGGCTGGTTTTGCCTCCAGGCCATGGCTGGAAAAGCTCCTTAACTATAAAAACTACACCAGCCCTGAATTCTTTGGAAACACTGAGTTTTCCAATAGTAAAATGGCAAAGTTCCTCAAAGATTTTGATGAATCGGATGCGGAAGATCTGGCAAAAGTCGCCGCCGCTATTTCAGCCCAGGCAAAACTCCCCTATCAGGCAGAAATGGATGAGAAGGATCAGGAACTTATTGAAGAAGGAGATGAGCTTATTGTAGACGGCTTTGATTGCATTGACTGCCACCAATACCTCGAACCGGATGACGAAGCCACTGCACCGGACTTGACTGGCTATGGCTCAAAGGAATGGCTCACCGGAATCATTGCAGACCCAGCTCATGACCGCTTCTACGGGAAGAAAAATGACCGTATGCCTTCATTCGGCAAAGATGACAAACTGACGGATCAGGAGATTTCTCTGATTGTGGATTGGTTGCGCCAGGATTATTATGTTCCTCCAGAAGGTTCTCAGGCTCATGCTGGCCATTGATTGAAAATTCCTCTTCTCCAACCCGAAACTTTGGAAAAACAGATGGTCAGAGAGGGCCTCATCAGGCTTTCATGCTCAGGCTGTGAGTGCTTGCATGACAGGTATTTTTGATCTTGCTCACTGAAATTTCTTGCGTCATTAAAGTCGCTAATAAGTCCGCATTTTCGTCATGGAAATCTGGTAAATTCGATTTCTTTGGTCATTTTGTGGATAGATTTGTCCATTATTCGATTACTCCACTCTTACATGAAATACCTCGGCAATTTCGCTATCCTGATCCTTAGTGCTGGCCTTCTTAAAGGAAGTCCTGATGTTCCTGCACACTGGAAGTTATGTGCGACTTGTCATGGCCCTGAAGGACATGGCAACCAGGCTATTCACGCTCCGGCTATCGCTGGTTTACCAGACTGGTATGTTCAGCGTCAGTTGGAAAAGTTTCGTACAGACGTTCGTGGGGCTCACCCGGATGATGTGGAGGGGCATTTGATGCGTCCCATGTCCCGTGCTTTGCCTGAAAAGAACATTGAAGGCATGGCCAAGTACGTAGCCTCCTTACCTAAAGCTAAAAATAAGCACACATTCGAGGGAGATCCGGTAAAGGGAAAAACTCTTTATAATTTCTGTATCGGTTGCCATGGAGTAAATGGAGAAGGCAACCCAGCCCTGAAAGCTCCTTCCCAGGCTGGCATGGATGACTGGTACATGCTGGTCCAACTTAAAAAATTCAAAGAAGGCATCCGCGGGAACAGCCCGAAGGATCTCGAAGCCATGACCATGAAGCCCATCATGGCACTGCTACCGGATGAAACCGCGATGAAAGACGTCATCGCCTACATTCGTACCCTACCAGGAAAAGCTCCCGAAGGCACTCCCGCTCCCGTGCCTACCAGTGAATGACCCAAGGTCATCAAACCCATTATGAAGATTTTAATCCCCCATGCATGTACCTGCGAGAACTGCCACTGTGTAGGGAAATGCAACGACAAGAATAATTTCCGAAGTGGGATGATTGATCATCGTCCCACGGAATCCAGTAGGATTCGGATAAGCGAAAACAGGAGTAAGGGCACCGGTCTCGGCGAGGCTGGTTTTGCTGGACCGGTGCCCATCTTTTTATCACGAATACAAACTGTTTAAATTTTTTAACCTGAGGCAACACAAACTATTCAATCATGAGTAACACCTCCGATTCCCTGGAAGCACAAAGCGACTCACTCGCCCTTAAATCCTTTAAATATACCATGTTCACCGTATGGGCATTTATCATTGTCGCGGCATACATCACGATCAATACAGAGATCCCCAAGAAAGAGGCTCCCCCTAAAGACGAGCATCATGGTCACGATCATCACTAAGAACATCAACTCTGTTTTTTAAACACCTTTCCTTATCACCATGGATCATTTTCTAGAACAAGCTTCCACTTATGCCGGGTCCATTGACTGGCTCTTCTGGCTCATTACCGCGATTGTCGGTTTCTGGTTCATTATCGCCGAAATCGTCTTCTTCGGATTTATTATTAAGTATCGCCGCAAGGAAGGGCAAAAGGCTGGTTATGTAACCGGAACCAAGAAGTCCGAGAAAAAATGGATTACCATTCCTCACATTCTCATCATTTGTTGTGACGTAGTGCTTGTAGTTGGTGCGATCAAGGTCTGGAACCAGGTGAAGCTGGATCTTCCAGAGGCAGACCAAACTGTACGTGTCATTTCCCGCCAATGGGCATGGATTTTTGAGCACCCTGGACCTGATGGGAAACTAGACACTGAGGACGACATTCGTACCACGGAAGAACTCCACTTGCAAAAGGGGGTCACCTATCATTACGAACTGACATCCAAGGATGTATTACACAGTTTTTCAGTTCCTGTTTTCCGATTAAAGCAGGACGCTGTTCCAGGTCGTACCATCAAAGGCTGGTTTCAACCAACAAAAACCGGTAAGTTTGATATTCAATGCACAGAAATGTGCGGAATTGGTCATGGACTCATGCCTGCGAGACTTTACATCCACGATGAAGAAAGTCATTTGGCGTGGATGAATAGTCATAAAACGGCCAACGGAGAACTTCTTGCCTCTCAATAATTTTTTAACCTCTTTTTTCGCAAAGAACACTATCCATGGACGCTTCATCAACTGCCTCCTCAGAACAACACGCCAGCCACGACCACGGTCATCACGAGCAGAGCTTTGCCAGCAAGTATCTGTTTTCGACTGATCATAAGATTATCGGGATGCAATACCTCTTTACGGGGTTGATCATGGCGATAATTGGCGGCTACCTTGCCTATGTCTTCCGTATGCAACTTGCCTACCCTGGTGAGCCTGTTCCCGGATACGGAATTGTGACTCCTGGAGATTACAACTCCAAGGTGACCATGCATGGCACTATCATGATTTTCTGGGTGGCAATGCCAGTCCTGATCGCTGCTTTCGGAAACTTCTGTATTCCCCTGATGATTGGTTGTGACGATATGGTCTTTCCCAGGATCAACCGCCTGAGCTACCAAATCTTTCTTCTCAGTGCTGTCATATTGGTCGCTTCATTCTTTGTCCCCGGTGGTGCCTTTGGAGGAGCTTGGACGGCGTATCCTCCTCTATCCTCCATGCCTGAGTATAACCTCACACCCTTGGGGGCACCGTTATGGCTGATCGCTGTTGCTCTGGAATTTGTCGCCTTCCTGCTTGGGGGGATTAACTTTATCACTACTACCATGAACTCCCGGGCCAAGGGAATGAGCATGTACGACATCCCCCTTGTGGTCTGGATGATTGTGATTGCCTCCATTCTCTTCATGCTTTCGGTGGGTCCTCTGATTGCTGGAGCAGTTCTCCTTTTGTTTGACCAGTTGGTGGGCACACATTTCTATGACGCCGGTGCAGGTGGTGATCCTCTGGTGTGGCAGCATTTGTTCTGGTTCTTCGGCCACCCGGAAGTGTACGTAGTACTTCTTCCTGCCATGGGGATTGTCGCTGATGTCATTGCTGTATTTTCCCGCAAAAAGTTCTTTGGGTACAAGTTGGCCCTCTACACGACATTCGCAACTGGCATTCTCAGTTTTGTGGTCTGGGCTCACCACCAGTTTATTGCAGGGATTGACCCTAGAATGACCAACCTTTTTACCGTTACGACCCTCCTGATCTCAATCCCGATTGCGGAGTTATGTTTCTTATATATCGCCACGCTGTATCGAGGGAGTATACAATTTACGGTACCTATGCTCTGGGCCCTGGGTTTTATTGGAACCTTCCTCCTCGGTGGTGTAACTGGAATCTATCTTGGAGCCAACGGTGCGGATATCTTCTTTCATGATACCTACTTTGTCGTTGCCCACTTCCATTACACATTCTTCCCCATTGCCATCATCGGGATGTTTGCCGGGTTGACCTATTGGTTCCCAAAAATGTTTGGAAGACATTTGAATCCAACGATCGGGAAAATCCACTTCTGGGGCACTATCATCCCCTTCAACCTTATTTTCCTGCCCCAATTCTTTCTCGGATTGGCCGGTCAGCATCGCAGGATTTACGACTACTCGAATTTCCCTGAACTTTCTACCGAATCACTTCAGCACCTTCGGATTGTGGCAACGACTTCGCTGATCATCATGCTGATTGCCCAAGTGCCTTTCATCATTAACTTCTTCTACAGCATGTTCAAAGGTCGCAAAGCGGAGAAGAATCCATGGAATGCCAACACTCTTGAGTGGACTGCGGATTCACCTCCAGGGCACGGCAACTGGCCGGTCCTGCCAGAAGTCTACCGAGGTCCCTATGAGTACAGTGTTCCGGACCGTGAAGATGATTACTGGCCTCAGGATGAAGCCCCTGCTGCCAAATAACCCCAAACCTTTATAATTTGATAACGAATGAGTGCTTCTACATTTGAACGACCACAAGCCACCAACCGGTCTGTTACCGGCATCTCGACGGGGAAACTCGCCGTGTGGTGGATTGTTGCTTCGGAAATCGTAATCTTTGGGGGACTGCTGGTCTTCTACCTCCTCATGCGTTTCCGTCATGGGCATGAATGGGCTTACGAAGCAACCCACACGGATCTGCGGATCGGAGCCTTCAACACTTTAGTCCTCCTAACATCCAGTCTTTTTGCTGTTCTTGCCCACCAGGCAGCTGAATCTGGAGACGGAAAGAAGGCGGCCCGCTTTTTATGGTATACCATTGGGGGAGCCCTCATGTTCCTCTGTGTTAAATCCTATGAATGGACGGTTGAAATCCAGAAAGGCTATGTCCTTACAAAGAATATCTTTTGGGGTTGTTACTATTCCATCACAGGTCTTCATGGTGTCCACGTTATCGCAGGGGCAATCATTATGGGCATTGTTGCCAAAGACGCCGCCAAGGGCAAAGATTTGCAACGTGTTGAATGTATCGGAATATATTGGCACTTCGTAGACATAGTCTGGCTTTTCCTCTTCCCACTTTTCTACACCACAGCAGCAGGATAAACCCAAAATGAGTAATAAAGATTCCCACTCCGAGGCTCATCATTCCGCCTCTTACTACATTCGCATCTACTGGATTCTGGCCGCCCTTCTGGTGGTGAGTATTGTTGGTCCGCTTTATGCAGATGCTGACTTCATCCCCAAGGCTTTGACTGGCACAATCGTTTTAGTGACTGCCTTCGGAGTAGCCATTGTCAAAACCATCATGGTGGCGGGCAAATTCATGCATCTGGATGTGGAAAAGAAGTTTGTCTGGTGGCTGCTCATTACCTGCTTGGTTGCCATGTTTATCTGCTTTGCAGGGCTAGCTCCAGATATCCTTAACGACCGTGGTGCGAACTGGATCAATCACAACGATTTCGTGACCACTATACCGGATGTGCATCATTGCCATCCTAAATAACTTATTAGTGCTGACTTTTCTTCTACCCTGTGAAAACTACCGCAACCCTACCGTCAGATGCGAATGCGCCAGCGATATCCAATGGCGTTTTTGGAATGTCGTTATTTGTGGCTGTAGAGGTGCTTTTTTTCGCAGGCCTTCTGAGTGCATACGTCGTAACTCGTCAGGGTGTCGACGCATGGCCACCACCGGATCAACCCCGGCTACCGGTCCTCGTCACTCTTTTCAATACCTTCCTACTTTTAGTTAGTGGGGTATTGCTCTTTCGGGCAAATAAACGACGTCATGATGCTACTCCATGGAAAGGGAAGTTCTATGACATGTTTGCCGCGTCCATCCTTCTTGGTGCCTTATTTCTGATTTCACAGGGTTGGGAATGGGTACAACTCATCAAGCATGGTCTCACTGTAAAATCCAGCATATATGGCTCAACCTTCTACGTGATTGTAGGTGCACATGGTCTACATGTTCTGGGGGCGATTCTTTACTTGGGATACATCCTCATGAGATTAATGAAGTCCAAAACACTTCTTCGTGAGCATTTTGCAGCCGCTCAAGTATTCTGGTACTTTGTGGTGGGCGTTTGGCCCATCGTCTTTGTGACGCTTTATGTCCTTTAAATCTCTTAAATATTCAGTCCTTACCGGACTTGTATTCCTGGTAGCCAATCCACTCTCTGCCTGCTCCGTGTGTTTTACTGCAAAAAAGAGCACACTTGTCGCCTACTATGGCACAACCCTATTGCTTACCGGCCTTCCCTTTCTTTTAATCGGGTCGGGTATCTGGCTTTTACGCCGGCATTTGCATAAACAAGATAAAACATCATAAACGGGCTACACCTGTCCCGCCATGACTACCTCACTGGACCACCTGATCAAGAAATATCAGGGGAATGTACCACGCTACACCAGCTATCCAACGCCCGACCGTTGGTCCAATGCCTCCAATGCCAAGTTCTACGAGGCGAAGCTGTCCTCCCTTCGCGAAAAGAGAGATGCTGTTTCACTCTACATTCACATCCCTTTTTGCCAGAAGCTTTGCTATTACTGCGCCTGCAATACCCTGATTCGCTCTAGAAAACAGGCACCGACCAATGATTATCTGGACCACCTGGAGAAGGAATTTGAGATAATTACAGAAATGTCTGGAGGGCCTCTTCGGATCAATCAACTTCATCTTGGTGGAGGAACGCCCACCTTTCTGATGGTCCCTCAGATCGAAAGACTCTTGGAATGCTGCCATAAATATTTTGATTTCAGCACCTTCTCGGAAAGTTCATTTGAGACAGACCCCAGCACCTGCACTAAAGAGCAAATCAGCCTCTTTCATGAGCTTGGATTTCGAAGAATTTCCTTTGGTGTTCAGGACTTTGATCCCGAAGTCCTCGAGGCCGTCAACCGGGATAACTCTCCAGAATGCATTCAAGACTTGGTTTCCTTCAGCCGCCAACAAGGCTATCGCTCTGTTAACCTTGACTTTATTTACGGGCTCCCCTGCCAGACCCTGGAAACCGCACTCAATACAGTGGATCGCATCTCCGAGATACGACCGGACCGCATCGCTCTCTACAACTTTGCTTATCTTCCAGAAGTAAAAAAGCACCACCTTCTGCTCCCCAAGGACCGGTTACCTACTCCGCAAGAAAAAGCAGAAGTCTTTATGGCCGTATCCGAGCGTTTGACCCATTACGGCTACCAACCGATAGGTATGGACCACTTTGCCTTGCCAGGAGATGAACTCTCCTATGCCACCCGAAATGGTACCCTGGCCCGAAACTTTATGGGGTACACCACCAAAAAAGCCCCTCATGTCCTTGGGACAGGTCTCACGGGGATCAGCTTTCTGGATAACTATTATTTCCAAAACTCAGCCAACCTGCATCATTACCGCGACCTGCTGGATGATGACCAGCCACCGATTGTTCGATCCTGCGAACTCTCCTATCAGGATATATGCTGTAAGTACCTGATTGATGAGCTCATGTGCAACCTTCGGATCGACCCACAAGCCTTTCAGAAAATATTCGGACAAACCCTGAATACCTTTCTCCCGAATATTGATACCCATCTGAGTGAGTGCTTGGACGACCAACTTCTTATCAAACAAACGGATAACTCTACCCCCCTGTACACGGTTACTTCCACGGGAAGGTTGTTCCTGCGTTCCATTGCCCGTGGATTAGACGCCTATCTGGAATCAGAAACAGGGGATACTCAAATGTTCTCCAAAGCAGTTTAGTTTATCCCTGCCTACTCTTGATGCTCGACATTAGGGCCTGAAAACGCCATCCAGCAAACATCTATCTTGTGTATGGCTCAAACCGAACAGACCGGTAAATCAAAGGAAGTGTACCTGGTACACGTGAAAGCCTTTCCTGATTTAAAGTTCATTTCTGTTTCCCTCAAAGGCACCATAAACAGCGATGCCTGCCATGAATTAATACAGAAAATACGGGAAATCATGCCCGAAATGTCACCAGGGTTTTCTTACCTAAATGACATGACTCTCGTCGATGAACTTAAGTTCGAAACCTACCAGCAACACATTGAAATCATGGCCATGCTCCGCGATCATGGGCTTACCAAAGTCGCCAGAGTACTGGGAGATGAAAAAAAGGACATTGGACTCAAAGTGGCCTCCCTCTTCCACTATGACGGCGAGGTTTCCTCGAAACATTATTCCACCGTTACTCAGGCACTCTCCGCTATACTTACCTGATCTTACGGATGAAGTGACTGCCCAACCCTGATCCGACATGCTTACCTGCTGTTTCTACGACACCAAGCCCTACGACCGGAAGTACTTTATCCATGGCGCCAAATTTGAGTTTCAGGAATGCCGCCTCAATGCTCAGACTGCCACCACAGCTTCTGGAGCAGACTGCGTCTGTGTATTTGTAAACGACGAACTGGATAAAGACTGTCTGTCCCTGCTTGCAGAACAAGGAGTCAGACTGATCGCTCTGCGATGTGCAGGCTTCAACAACGTCGACCTGCAAGTGGCAAAGGACCTTGGACTCAAGATCGTAAGGGTACCTGCCTATTCTCCAAACTCTGTAGCCGAGCATACGATTGCCTTGCTCATGACTCTCAATCGCAAGATCCATCGAGCCTACAACCGGGTTCGTGAACTCAACTTCTCCCTCAATGGACTCGAAGGCTTCGATATTCATCGAAAGACTGTAGGCATTGTTGGCACAGGCAAGATTGGAAAGATTGCCGCCCAAATCTTTCGAGGATTCGGAGCCACAGTTTTAGCCTACGATCCATTCCCCTCGCCGGAATGGGCAGAATCCAATCACGTCCAATACGTCAACTTTGAGGAACTCCTCCACGCCTGCAACATTCTGTCCCTCCACGTTCCTCTTCTTCCGGATACCTACCACCTTCTCAACGTAGAAACCCTCTCTCAACTCCAGCCTGGCTCCATCATACTCAATACCAGCCGCGGCAAGCTCATTGATACTACCGCCCTCATTCAAGGCTTGAAAACCCGACACATCGGAGGGGTAGCACTTGATGTCTACGAAGAAGAGGAAGGTGTCTTTTTCGAGGACCTTTCCGGCGAAGTCCTGCAGGACGACGAACTCTCCCGTCTCCTCACCTTCCCCAACGTCCTCATCACTTCCCATCAAGCCTTCCTTACACAGGACGCCCTTCAGGAAATCGCTAAAAGCACGATCTCCAATATTGAGAGGTTTGAGAACAGTGAGCCGTTCCTGGAAGGTACGGAGCTATAGTCAGCCTTATTGCTGTTGGCTTTCCTGGGACCTATCCAATAGCCAGAGACCACCACCTACAACGGCCATGAGAATTCGGATAATCCAACCAACGGTTGGGCCCCACATGTCAATCCACATGAGAATTACAAATTCGTAGTTTGCTACATGCAGGACCATGGATCCAATTCCAAAAAAGAACAATGTGCCGCCAATATTTCTCATGTGTATTTTGCTTTCTTTATTTAGGGATTTTCTTCTCTTCAATAAGAAGGGTTGGTAAAACTGACGGGGAAACTAATGCGGTAAATTGATTTTGCTGCAAGTATCAAAGTCAGTTTTTTCAGTGCTGCTTTTATTGAGTTTGAAGCTATTTACTTGGCTGAATACAGATACTCCGACGGCACAACCAACGCAGTGTAAGCTGGGGATTCCCAGGAAAGAAAGAGAGCTTGTTTGGAAGTGCGTTGAGCCTTGATCTGGATGTCTACTTTCTGGCCTGTAGTGAACGCTTTTTCCCGTGAAGGGATGTGCCGTACTATCCTGTCTTCAAATCCAGCGT
>CAYSOI010000092.1:0-1170 GCA_964432425.1 uncultured Opitutales bacterium
GCCATTGCGGTGGAGAAACTGGCGGACATCACGATCCCGGAACGTGGCCAGGCTTTGCGAGTCCTGATCTGTGAATTGGCCCGGATTTCGTCGCATTTGTTGGGTCTTGGAGTGTACGGGATGGATGCAGGTGCCTGGACTCCGTTCATGTACACCTTTACCGAGCGGGAAAAACTTTACGATCTTTTTGAGCGTCTTACGGGAGCACGTTTTACAACTAGTTACACACGCATAGGGGGCGTCTCCAGAGATGTGCCCGAGGGCTGGTTGGGACGTGTCCAAAAATTCCTCAATGAACTCCCCAAGACCCTGGAAGATGTCAGCAATCTTCTGACCCGAAACCGCATTTTCTACGACCGGACACAAGGTGTGGGCACCATCACCAAGGAAGATGCTCTGGCCTATGGATTTACCGGAGCCAATCTGAGGGCATCGGGAGTGGATATGGACCTTCGCAAGGACAAGCCCTACAGTGGCTACGAACAGTATGACTTCGACGTTCCTGTGGGGACAACCGGGGATTGCTACGACCGCTACCTCGTCCGCATGGAGGAGCTTTACCAGAGCATTCGGATTTGCAATCAGGTCATCGACAAATTCCCTGGTGGCCCGGTCTACGCTGAGGATGCCAAAAAGATTTTTGCACCGTCCAAGGATAAGGTTCTTACCAGCATGGAAGAGCTGATCCAAAACTTCATGATTGTCACGGAAGGTCCGCAAATCCCTGCCGGTGAAGTGTACTTTGAAGCGGAAAACCCGAAAGGTGCCCTGGGCTTCTACATCGTTTCCAAAGGAGGCGGTGTTCCCTACCGACTCAAAATCCGTGCTCCCAGTTTCTGCTCTCTCAGCATTCTCGATAAAATCGTGCCCGGCCACATGATGACGGACATCACCGTAATCCTGGGAAGCCTTGACTTTGTGATGGGTGAATGTGACCGCTGACCTGTAATACCGCGATATGGAACTTTCCCAAGAACTTCTCAAAAAAATTGATGACCGTGTAGAGAAATACCCGGTCAAGCGTAGTGCTGCCCTCCCCCTTCTGCACCTGATTCAGGAAGAAAAAGGGTATATTCCAGATGAAGCGATTGAGTGGGTCGCCAAACGCCTGGAGCTGGAGCCGGTCAACATTTATGAGATCGTGACCTTCTACCCGATGCTCAAACGCTC
>CAYSOI010000092.1:1270-4827 GCA_964432425.1 uncultured Opitutales bacterium
AACGCATCATCCTCAAATACGCAGACGAACCCGGCTACACCCGGGACATCGACTGCTACATCAAGCATGGCGGCTATGAAGTGCAGAAAAAAGCCTTCAAGATGCAGCCAGATGAAATTCACAAGGAAGTGATGGACTCCGGCATCCGGGGCCGTGGTGGAGCAGGATTTCCCACTGGTTTGAAATGGAAATTCCTCGACCGTAAATCCGGCAAACCCATTTATCTGGTCTGCAATGCAGATGAATCCGAGCCCGGCACTTTCAAAGATAAGCAAGTGATCTACAAAGACCCTCACCAGTTGATTGAGGGCATGATGATTTCCGCATTTTCCATCAATGCGAAACAAGCTTTTATCTACATACGTGGAGAATTTTTTGAAGGAGCCCGCATTCTGGAAGAAGCCATTGAGGAAGCTAGGGCGAAGAACTTTCTAGGCGACAACATTCTGGGCTCCGGTTTTTCCTGCGATCTTGTTGTCCACCGTGGAGCCGGTGCTTACATTTGCGGAGAAGAAACCGGCCTGATCGAATCCCTCGAAGGCAAACGGCCTTATCCAAGGATCAAGCCCCCGTATTTCCCAGCCGTATTGGGCCTCTACCAAAGCCCGACCATCGTCAACAACGTCGAAACTCTCTGCAATGTGAAGCACATCGTAGAGATGACCGGAGCAGAGTATGCGAAAATCGGTGCTCCCAACAATACGGGGACCCGGATCTGGTGTGTTTCCGGCCATGTCCAAAAACCAGGCTACTACGAATTTCCCTGTGGAGCTTTGACCTTGGGTGAAATGATTTACGATGTTTGCGGCGGGCTTTTGCCGGGCCGCAAGCTCAAGGCCGTGATACCTGGTGGCTCGTCAGCCAAAGTACTCCGTGCCGATGAGCGCTTCACCGGCAAACTCAAGGACGGCACCGAATTTGATTGGGGAATTGAGGACATTCCTCTGGATTTTGACAGCCCCATGGCGGCAGGATCGATGTCGGGTTCCGGAGGCATCATGGTGATGGATGATACGACTGACATCGTCCAGGCCCTCTCCAATCTCAATGCCTTCTATGCCCACGAAAGTTGTGGCCAATGCACCCCTTGTCGCGAAGGTGTCCAGTGGATGCGAAAAGTCACCAAACGCATTTGTGCAGGAGACTCCCGCGAAGGTGATGCCGACCTGCTCCTCTCCATTGCCAATCAGATTGAAGGCCGCACGGTTTGTGCTTTTGGAGAAGCCGCTGCCTGGCCGGTACAAAGCTTTATCAAGAAATTCAAAGATGAGTTCGACGCCTGCGCTGAAAAACAAATTGTCAGCACCGAATCCGGAGATCAGCAACTCGTCTAAATCCCAAGAACTTTATTCAGCCATCCTTTCAATATGAGCAATAACGGCACACAGGAACACATCGAAGTTTTCGTCGATGGCCAGGCAGTTCAGGTTCCCAAAGGTATCAACGCCATTGAAGCCGCTGCCATTGCCGGGAAAGAGATTCCCCACTATTGCTATCATCCCAAGCTCACCGTGGTAGGCAACTGCCGGATGTGCCTGATGGAACTCGGCAATCCGATGCGAGATCGACAAACCGGTGACCCCATACTGGAAGAAGATGGCTCCCCGAAAATTGGTTGGATTCCCAAACCCGTCATCGGTTGCTCGACCAATGTGGCTCCTGGGATGCACATCAAGACCGAGTCCCAGTTGGTCAAAGATTGCCGCGAAGGCGTCATGGAATTTCTACTTGTCAATCACCCGCTGGATTGCCCCATCTGCGACCAGGCTGGTGAATGTACTTTGCAGGAGTACGCCATGGATTATGGCCGTGGCTATTCCCGCTATGAGGAACGCAAAAACGTAAAGCCCAAACGCTCACGCCTTGGACCCAGGGTCACTTTGGATGACGAGCGTTGCGTCCTGTGCTCCCGTTGCATCCGTTTCAGCAATGAAATTGCGGATGAAGATGTACTCGGATTTATTGATCGTGGTAGTTTCTCCACCCTGACCTGCTACCCTGGACGTGAACTCGATCACAACTATTCGCTCAATACGGTCGACATTTGCCCGGTGGGAGCCTTGACCAGCACGGACTTCCGTTTCCGGATGCGGGTTTGGTTCCTGAAAGAAACCGTCAGCATTTGCACAGAAAGCAGCATTGGCAGCAACACGTTGGTCTCCAGCCGAGAAGGAAAAATTTACCGAATCACGCCCCGCCGCAATGATGAAGTCAATGACACCTGGATGACGGACAGCGGTCGTGAACTGTACAAGCAAGTGGAAGCGGAAACCCGGTTGAAATCATTCCAGATCGAAGGCTCCTCGGCTGATGCCATTGCCGCAGCCAAGGAAGCGGGCAACCTCCTATACGCAGGCAAGTCCGCCGTTGTCGCCTCCACTCATCAAAGTGTGGAAGAGCTTTTTCTAACCCGCAAGATTGCCGAAACCCTGAAAACCAAGCCCCACTTGGTTCGCCACTGGGATTCCGGCGATGGACTTCTTCTCTCCGAGGACAGAACCCCCAACACACGTGGCGCCTTGCTCACCGGAGTTTCGGATGAACTCCCCTCTGAAGACCTCAGTTCATTGGCAAAGCAGATTGACAGTGGAGAAGTCGACACCCTGCTGGTCATCAATGAGGACGTGAGCACTGCCGGGCTATCCAGAGATCAACTGACCAAGGTCAAAGTCATCTACATTGGCACACAGAGCAACGGAACCAGTGACCAAGCCAATGTCCTGCTCCCCTCTCTGACGGTTTTCGAGAAGAATGGCTCCTTCATCAACCTGAATTTCCGCCTGCAAAAATTCCAGCAAGCCGTTCCGGGACCCGCTGGACTTCTTCCGGACATTCTGCTGCTGGGCCAAATCCTTGCCACTCTCACCGAAGAAGAGACCTCCACCTCCATAAGCACCGTGTGGGGCTCTCTCAGCAAGGAGGTTCCAGCCTTCGCCGACATTTCTTTTGCCAACATTCCTTCAGAAGGCATCCAGCTCGACGGCTCCGCCTTCGCCCAATTGCCCTTCCCTGAAACCAAATCCCTGAAATTTGATCCCGAGGCGGCTGCCGAGCCAGTAACTGCCTGACATTGTCCTCTTTTTCCCCATGTTTGAACTCACCTCACTCTGGCAAATCATCCTGCTGAAAACCTTCTTTGCTTTCTGCATGGTTAGTGTAGTCATGGGGATTGCAGCCTATTCAGTGTTGGCAGAAAGAAAGGTTTCCAGCTGGATTCAAGGCCGAATCGGTCCCAACCGCACGACTCTTCCCATCATCGGCTCCATCCCCATGATTGGTCCCTTTCTGACCCGGCTCGGTGTGTTCCAACCCGTCGCCGATGGCCTGAAGTTCCTTTTCAAAGAAGAACCAGTCCCGAAGCACGTAAACAAATTTTACTATAATCTCGCCCCGGTGGTCGCAATGGTTCCAGCGTTGACCACCATGGCGGTACTTCCATTTGGCCAGATCAAGGATAGCGTATCCAGCGAATATGTGCCGTTGATTCTGGCCAATGTCGACATCGGCATTCTTTTCCTCTTTGCGGTTTCCTCACTGGGAGTGTACGGCATTGTCCT
>CAYSOI010000092.1:4927-11894 GCA_964432425.1 uncultured Opitutales bacterium
GAAACCAATCGGGCTCCCTTCGACATGCCGGAGTCGGAAACCGATCTCGTGGGAGGCTTCCACACCGAGTATGGTGCCTTCAAGTTCGGAATGTTCTTTGTCGCCGAATATGCACACATCGTCTTAGGCTCCGCGGTCTTCACGCTTCTTTTCCTAGGCGGTTGGAACCTGGCTCCCGGTTTTGCCTTCCCCTGGCCTTCAGGCTACATCGGAGGCGTCGCCAGCACACTGGTCTTCCTAGCCAAAACCTGCTTCCTCATTTTCTTCTTCATCTGGGTTCGCTGGACGCTGCCCCGTTTCCGCTACGACCAAGTGATGAAACTGGGCTGGAGCATTCTCCTCCCGATTGCCATCGTCAACTTGGTTCTCAACATCGCCATCATTTCCGTCTGGGATTTATATTTCGCATCCTGATTCCTGTTTCTCTCCATCCATAACCTGATTTTCCACCATGCCCGGCAAAACCAAAGTCCTCGAACGCAAGCCATTGAGCCTGGCAGAGCGTACCTATCTGCCGCAGATTGCCACGGGGCTGAAAACCACTTTCAAAAACCTGTTCAGCGAAAAAATCACACGCCAGTATCCAGAGGAGCAGCCCCCGATTCCTCAAGGTTACCGCGGCGTCCCGACACTGGTCAAAGATCCCAATGGCCGGGAAAAGTGTGTTTCCTGCCAACTATGTGAATTTGTCTGCCCCCCCAAAGCCATCCGCATCACTCCTGGCGAATTGGATGATGAAGGTGAAACGGCACACGTCGAAAAAGGCCCCCAGGAATTTGAGATCAACATGCTGCGCTGCATTTACTGCGGCCTCTGCCAGGAAGTGTGTCCGGAGGAAGCCATTTGGCTACAAAATGAATTCTCACTCTCCGGCTACACCCGTGAAGAATTCATCAATAACAAGGAAAAGCTTTATGAACTGGGAGGCACACTCCCCGACGAACACTTTAAATGGGATAAAAAGAAAGCCGCAGAAGAGGCTGGAAATCCCCACCATTGATTTTGACCTGACCCATGTTTCTATCCAACACTAACTGGCTCGACCTACTGTTCTACGTATTCGCCGTACTGACAGTAGTACCGGCGTTTCTGATGATCATCAGCCGCAGCCCTGTGACCTCGGCCATGTTCATGATCGCCTCCTTCGTCGGCATGGCCAGTTTGTTTGTGTTGCTGGATGCCTTCTTTATCGCTGTACTCCAGATTCTGGTTTACGCCGGAGCCGTCATGGTCCTGTTCATCTTCATCATTATGTTGCTGGACATGGATCAAAAGGAAGATCTGCGTCATCGCAGCCTACCCGCCATGGCCTCCATGGTCGCCTTTGGCCTGCTACTGGTCATGGTTCTAAGCTTCTTCAAAGGACAATTTACCGGGCCTTTAGGAACATTTCCTGCAGTGCAGGAAGAAGTCACCACAGCCTATCCAGACCAAACTTACGACCTCGACAATGCGGCCCCCGCTCTTCCCTTCTCCAACAAGGCAAGGGCCTTTGGATACGGACTATTTACCAAATACATGCTCCCCTTCCAGGTTACCGGCATTCTGCTGCTGATTGCCATGGTCGGCGTTATCGTACTGAGCAAACCTCATAAACCCAAAGGCGAGGAAGCGGAACCCGAAGAAGTACAATGACCATCGGCATCCAGGAATTTTTAATCGTATCCGGCGTGCTCTTCTGCATCGGAATGTTTGGTGTACTGTTTCGACGCAACACCATCATCATGCTCATGAGTCTCGAACTCATGCTCAATGCAGTCAACCTCGCCCTGGTCGCATTTTCCCGATACAACCAAGACCTGGATGGCAGCATCTTCGTCCTGTTCATCATTACGGTTGCCGCCGCAGAAGTAGCTGTAGGTCTGGCCATACTGGTGAGCCTCTATCGAATTCGTGACAGCGTCATGGCCGACCACCTGAACTTTTTGAAAGACTGATGTTTGAAGCTGAATTAGCCAACATTCTGGTGATTCCGTTGATATCGGCGGTCATCATCGCACTATTTCTCCGCAAAAGAGGGGAAGCGGCCTCATTAGTGTCAGTGGCCGCAGCAGGTTTTCTTTGTATACTGTCTCTGAAGCTCATCTTTGGAGGTGGACCAGCGGCAGATCATGTGGCCTACCGCTGGATGGAGATTGGGAGCATGCGGATCGACATGGGCTTTCTATGGGATGCCAATACGGCCACCATGCTCTTCGTCGTCGCCTTTGTGGGCTTCCTCATTCACATCTTCAGTCTCGGCTACATGCATGACGATGAAGCCAAAGCCCGTTTCTTTGGGGGCCTTTCCATCTTTATGTTCTCCATGTTGGGAATCGTGTTTGCTGACAACCTCTTCATGATTTTCATATTCTGGGAATTAGTCGGCTTCAGTTCCTACATGTTGATTGCCCACTATCACAAGACGGAAGAAGCCTCTCAAGCCTGTAAGAAAGCTTTCATCGTCAATCGGATTGGTGACTTGGGGTTTGTTCTGGGGATCATCCTGACCTACTGGACTCTCGGAACCGCCAACATCACCGAGCTACAGGGCTTGGCTGAGGCCAATCCTGACAAAGTGACCAATACACTTGGGCTCCTACTCATGTGCGGCTTCCTTGGCAAAAGCGCACAATTCCCACTCCATGTCTGGCTTCCAGACGCAATGGCAGGCCCAACACCAGTTTCTGCACTCATCCACGCAGCCACCATGGTTGCCGCCGGGGTTTATTTTCTCATCCGAGTACAGTTTCTTATCTCGGCTGACGTCATGACCGTGATCGCCTGGCTGGGAGCCGCCATGGCCCTGTACGCAGGCATCTGTGCTCTGACCCAAAGGGATATCAAAAAAATCCTCGCCTACTCCACCCTATCTCAACTCGGCTACATGGCCGCCGCCTTTGGGTTGGGATATCCTGGAATTGCCCTCTTTCACCTCACCACCCATGCCTTTTTCAAGGCTCTCATGTTCCTCGGCTCCGGCAGCGTCATCTATGGCTGTCACCACGAACAAGACATCTTCAAAATGGGGGGACTCTCCAAGAAAATGCCGATCACCACGGCGACTTTCGGAATCGGAGTCCTGGCCATTTCCGGATTTCCCTTCCTCAGCGGATTCTTCAGTAAGGACGCCATTCTGATTGCTGCCAACCTCGGCAACCAGCCGATCTTTGTCCTCCTGATGGTTGCGGCCTTCCTGACCTCGTTCTACATGGGTCGCCTCTTCTGGATTACCTTCTTTGGCACTCCCAACTCGGATCATGCCGAACATGCTAAGGAAACTCCGGGTCTGATGTGGGCACCTCTGGTAGTACTGGCGATCCTTTCCGCAGTCGGAGGAAGTGAACATGTCCCATTCATCAAGGAACTCTTCCATGCCTTTGAAGGCTCCCTCCATGACCTCCACCATGAAGAAGGTTACAAAGGAGCCCATACCTTGCTTTACATTTTGGGAACAGCCGCATGGGTTGTTGGCCTGGGAGGAAGTTGGTTCTTCTACAAAGCTGGCTCTCCCAAGGACAACCTCGAACAATATCAGCCAGCCATCTACAAAGCCCTCAAGAAAGCTTTGTTCTTCGATCCGCTCTACAACTTTTATGTCAACAAAGTCCAGGACCGGGTCGCTCTGATTCTGGACATTCTCGACAAACTCATTGTGCAGGCCCTCATTGTCAGAGGCAGTGCAGGCTTGATCTACGTGGGCGGCTTGTTCACCCGCATGTTGCACAACGGAAACCTTCAACTTTACAGCTTCTGGATTGCGATAGGCGTACTGGTCTTCGGCGCAGTAGCTCTTGGATGGATTAAATAGAAACGACTTTGAACTGAACGATGGACCCGACCCTTCTACTGCCACTGGCCTTCGCATTTCCTCTGATCTGCGCCTTGGGGATTCTCATCACAGGTCGTAATGAGGACGCCTCCAAAACTCTTGCCTGGGCTGGATTTACCGTCCCCTTCCTTATCTCCATCTACACCTTCCTGAACTTCAAGCCAGGGGAAAATGGTTATGCCTTTCTAGGGGATCCGATAAATACTGGGCTGGCTCAATTCGGCATTCACTTTCAAATGGGCTTGAACGGCATCTCCATGCCACTCTTTCTTTTGGCTGGAGTCGTTGGACTGGCGGCCGGAATTGCAGCCATCCACTCCAGCCTGAAACGCAAATCCTTTTACCTGTTCCTTCTGCTGGTCATGCACAGTGGGCTGATGGGCATCTTCTCCAGCGTTGATATTTTCTTCTTCTATTTCTTCCACGAACTGGCCCTGATTCCGACCTTCATCATGGTAGGCATCTGGGGCTCCCATGAACGGCATGTCGCCGCCATGGAGATGACGATTTATCTCACCCTTGGAGCCTTGATCTCTCTCCTCGGAATCATTGGACTCTACCTTGCGGCAGGAGATGGAGCCAGCTTCAGCATGATTGACCTGAAAGCCTACCTGGCGGCAAACCCAATCGAAGAAGGGAGCCAAAAGATCATTTACGGTCTCCTACTCTTCGGACTGGGCATACTGGTATCGCTCTTTCCAACCTACAGTTGGGCTCCAAGAGGCTATGGTGCCGCACCGACCGCCAATGCCATGCTGCATGCCGGGGTTCTCAAAAAGTTTGGTATTTATGGTCTCATTCAAGTCGCGGCCCCGATGCTTCCCGCCGGAGCCAGTGCCTGGTCTGACGGCTTGGTCCTGTTGGCACTTTGCAATGTAGTACTGATCGGCTTTGTGGTCATGGCTCAAACCGACCTGAGACAAATGATCGGTTACGGATCTGTCATGCACATGGGATATTGTTTCCTCGGCTTGGCCACCTTATCGGTGATCGGAGTGGGTGGAGCCGTCATGCTCATGGTGGCCCACGGGCTATCGGTTGCCCTGCTGTTCCTCTTATCCACTTACGTCCAAAAACGTACCATTCTGATGGACATGGAACAACTTGGAGGCCTTGCCGCAAGGACACCCGTTCTGGCGGCCTGCTTTGTTGCAGCCACCATGGCCGCCATCGGATTACCCGGATTTGGCAATTTCCTCGGTGAATTTTCCATCTTCAATGCAATGTGGATACATTCCAAATGGTTGGTTGCTCTTGCCGCAACCGGCATTCTCATTTCCGCAATCTATGGGCTTCGGGCCGTCTCCAGAATTTTCTTTGGGCAAGCCTCCAACCGGCTTCAGGAGCATTGGGAGAAAGAGCCACCCAAAGACTTGAGTCTCTGGGAAAGAGTTCCCGTATTTCTTCTGCTTGGATTTATGCTCCTTATCGGAATGAAGCCCCTACTGATCTCAGATGGGATCAATGATCACGTCAAATCCCTCAATTACGAGGACCACAAACCTGGAAGTGAGGATCTGCAAGCTGCCAGCGAAGCCCCTCCCAAGAAGGTCAAAGATTCTCACCATCACTGATTTTTAAGATGCAACTCATCTACGAAGTACTTGCCGCCGACAATCCATGGAATCTCCTACTCCCGGAGATCTTCATGGTGGTACTTGCCTTGCTTCTGCTCCTCTATGATCTTTTCCTCAAGGGTGAACAGAATCACTCAGGTTCCATCGCCATTGTTGGCCAGATTCTCCTCCTTGGCTTGATGGCCTTTGGATTTGGCAGGAGTGAACCCGGCATCCATTTCGGAGGACTACTGGAAATCTCAGCCCTGGGAGACTTCGGGCGCTTTTTCTTTCTCGGCTGTTCCATCCTGACCTCCGTCATTGCCTGCACCTACCTGCGCCGCAGAAAACTGGCGTGGACGGAATTTCATCACATCACCATCATCATTGCCGCAGCCCTGATGCTACTGCTGCAAAGCCACCACTTCGTATTGCTCTTTGTCGCCCTGGAAACGGCCACCGTGGGCTTTTATGTTCTGGTCAGTTATTCCCGGGTGAACCCCCTTTCCCTGGAAGCAGGTTTGAAATATTTGATCCTTGGCGCCTTCAGCTCGACCTTGCTGCTCTTTGGCTCAGTTCTGGTCTATGGAGCCGTAGGAGCAGGCACCAATGGCTTGGATGCCATGAACTTTGCCAACATTGCCGGCTACACCAGCCTGAACGCAGAAGACACCATTCTACGTGCAGGAGTGCTGCTAGTGATGGCTGGACTCCTCTTCAAAGTCGGTGCCCTGCCCTTCCAAATCTGGATTCCCGATGTTTACCAAGGTGCTCCAACTCCGGTTACCGCCTATTTGTCCGTCGCCTCCAAAGCTGCTGGTGTCCTCGTTCTTCTCAAATTGTTACTGGGTCCCTTTGCGGCCATGCAGGAATTTGTGACCCCATTGCTGGCAGTGATTGCCGTGCTCACCATCTTCTTTGGCAACATGTCCGCCCTGAGCCAACTCAATGCCAAACGCATGATGGGGCTTTCCGGAGTGGCTCATGCCGGCTACATGTTGATCGGCATTCTAGCCGCCTTTCATGTACCAGAACTGGCCACCAAGGCACTGTTCTTTTACTTGGTCACCTACCTCCTGGCATCCTACGCAGTGTTTGGAGTCATGACCTGGTTTGCCGGAAAAAAAGACTCGGAACACGACATACGGGACTACATGAACTTTGGGGAGAAACAACCCATCCTCGCCTTCATTCTGGTCATCGGGCTGGCCTCTCTCGCCGGCATCCCGCCATTAGGTGGCTTCATCGGCAAGATGCTTCTCTTCATGGCTGCATGGAAAGGCGGCATCGTCGCAGGAACTGCCCTACTCCACATACTGTTGATCCTGGCCGTCATCGGCGTCGCCATCTCTATCTACTACTACTTTGGCTGGATTCAGGAGATCACCTTCTACTACTGGCAACTCAAGGAAGAAGAGGAACAGACAGAAAAAGAACTGGAAGCCAAATTCTCCAAATCCCTTTGCACTGGCTTCGTTTGCACACTGATGGTTCTCACCGCCCTCTCCGTGATTGTAGGCTTCTACCAGGGGCTGATCCCGGTTTTGTAAGAGTCGCCCCGTTTACGCACCTCCCCAAGGGCCGGATTCATCCCAGCCCC
>CAYSOI010000093.1:0-2667 GCA_964432425.1 uncultured Opitutales bacterium
GTTGCATCCTCCTCTCGCGATAGAAGGGCTTTGGCCAATCCCCAGCGTTGTTCAGATGGGATTCTTTGCAGGGCACTGGCCAGATGGAGGCGTACCAGCGGAGATTTGCTCTCGGCGGCCAAGTTTTCGAGCTTTTCCAGAGTGGAGTTAGTGGGGGCTTGGTTTTCACAAAGTAGAGTCACTGACCAGGCTTGGATGTGTTCATTTTTGTGGGAGAGCTGTGCTTCCAGGAATTGCGTGTCGCCTCCTTCGGTTACATGAAGAGCCCAGAGTGCTTTCAGTTTTGTAGGGATGTCTTTAGAGTCCTCAAAAAGCTTGTGCAGTTGCTGATTCGCGGAACACAGTTGGATTCCTGCGGCATGTCTTTCCTGTAGGTTGCGTCGGGCATGCCTGGAGTACCATTCGTTTTTGTGTAGGAGCAATTGGACCAGTTCCAAGTTGGATAGGAGAGGGAAGTTAGGAGGAGGTATGGCTGGATTTTTTCCGTAATGAAGACGGAAGATGCGGCCGGTGTGTTTTCGGGTATTTCTGACGCTGTGGCATTCGCCAGTGTCTGACCAGTCAGTAATGTACACTGTACCATCGTAGTTTGTGCGGAAGTTCACTCCCATGAACCATGGGTCTTGGGAGATCATGAAGTCGGGCCGATGTTTGGCGACGTATCCGGAGCCTTTCCTCTGAATGAAATCGTTGTTGATACGTTTCCCATGAGTGTTGTGGAAGAGAGCTGTATTGCGGTAAGATTCGGGCCAATTGTCACCTTTGTAGATAAGGATTCCGCAGTGAGAATGCCCGCCTCCGAGGTTATTTTGCACCCGAGTTCCCAGGCCGAAGCGTATGCTTTTCCCTTTGATGAAGTGAAAATGGTCGGCAATGGTATCAATGCGTTTGTAGGCGTATTGGCTGGATTTACGGTTTCTCCATGGTTCGTAATGGGCTCCCTGAATGACGTGGTAAATGTGGGGACCTACGGTGTTGGGGATAAAGGCTTCTCCGTGGTCATTCCAATCGATCCCCCATGGGTTGGTACAGCCATCGGCATAGGACTCCCAAACGTGTCGGGTGGGGTGATATCTCCAGACGCCTCCGTCGAATCGAATGCGGTCTTCTTCGGCACAATTGGGTTTGCCAATCCTAGACCAGTTGGTACGGCCATGCGTGCTGTAGAGCCAACCATCGGGGCCCCATGCGAAGCCGTTGGCCATATTGTGGGAGTTGGCAAAGTTTCCAAAGCCGTCCAGGAGCAGTTGTGGCTCGGAATCCGGTTTATCATTCTGGTCTTTGTCGGGAATGAAAAAGAAGTAGGGGGGCGACATTACCCAAGCTCCACCAAAGCCGACTTCGAGACCGCTCACGTAATTGAGTTTATCGTAGAAGACCGTGCGTTTGTCGTGTTTGCCATCGAGGTCTGTGTCTTCAAAAATCAGAATCCGGTCCTTGGCGGGCTCCTTGGTGTGCTTGGGGTAACTCTGGTTTTCCGCGACCCAGAGCCGTCCCCGATCATCCGTGCAGAGAGCAACGGGTTGCCGGACATCCGGTTCTCCGGCAAAGAGGGTTACGGAAAAGCCATCCGGGACCTGCATCCCTTTGGCCGCATCTTCCGGTGGAAGGAGGAGATCTTCCGCAAAGGTACTGCTGTATAGAAGTGTGAGCGAAGCCAGTATGTTTACTTTTACCAACTTCACTGATACTGCTGGGTTAGAAGGTTACGCTGAGACCCAAGTCCAGAGCATGAAGAAAGTCGCCATCCTGATTGTGGTTTTCACCTACGTAAATCAGGTGGTAACCTGTATGAATGCCAAGGTGTTTGGTGAGCCGGGCTCTTGCTCCAATTGCCCCTTGCATTGTGAAGATGCTGGAGTCCCATTCGGAGGTTCCTGTAGTGGTACCTGAGGCGATGATGGTGGTGGTGTCTTCGATTTCCTTGAAGGAGTTGCCGATACCAATAGTGAGGTGTGGGAAAATCCGGTCACGCAGGATAGGTGGGGTGTAGTATTTGTAGTTGATCAGGAGTGAGTACTGCTGAGCTTCAATTTCGCGGGAAGTGGTACCGTCACTGACTCCTACGCTGTCATAACCTGCAAGGAGTTCGAGGTTCAGGTAATGATTGGGGCGGATTTTTCGACTGAGTGGAAACCCGAAAGAGGTGTTAAATCCGTGGTGCATGTATTTGCCATCAATGTTGGAAACATCACGATTGAGGTAAAAAAGGATGCCGGCTTCCCATTCTAGAGCCAGTCTTGGATAATCCGGGCCTTCTATGGCCGCACTGTAGAGATCGGAACCGAAATAATAATCGGGAGCCCCTTGAGTGGCAGAGACGGGGTTTTCATTGTAATCCGGGAAGAAATTCCGGGTGTCCTGAAGTGTGGTGACCGCGTCCAGAACAGGGGTTGTTGCCAGAATACTGAGGAGTAGGGTACTTGCTCGAAGGTTCATGTATATCAGTTGTTGTCGTAAAAGAAGATAAGTTGGGGGGAGATTTTACTGAAAGAGTTCGATGATTCCCAAGTTCAGGAGTTCTTCCAGACTATCGAGGTCTTCAAGGAAATCTGGAGCCAGGTCGCTTAAGTCCAATCCATCCAAATCCAGGCCTTCCAAGTCTTCCAAATCCAGACCTGCCAGGTCTTCAAGGTCCAAACCAGGAGTATCATCATCACTATCATC
>CAYSOI010000093.1:2767-11885 GCA_964432425.1 uncultured Opitutales bacterium
ATCATCATCACTATCATCGGTGGCTTGAACATTGCCGGGGTTGACGATGACCTGAAGGGAACTGCCGTCCGATTCAATCAGGTCAATGGTGAGTTCGTTATCGTCTTCCCTCGCTTCCATCGCCTGTACGCTGGCCCCTTGTCGGTCATTGGGAGTCGGGTAGGTGGGAATTCCCACATAGGAACCACCCTCTGCGGTAAACTGTCCGGTAGTGACCTGGGTCGCACTGCTGGCCAACTGCGCGGTATTGGCAGTGGTGCCGGATTGTGTGTCCTGATAGGTGATGTTGATCGTAAGGGTTTCGGGCAGATTCACGGCTCCGGCAGAGAGTTGGTAGGCTTCCTGCACTGTGTTGGCTCTTAATGCAACAAGGGAGTCGCCCTGGAATGCAGTAATCGGGCTCTGGGAGGTGAGGGTGATTTGAGCTTCATGTGTGCCGGTCTTTTGGTACACGTAATTTCCGCTGATAAAGTTTTTCCCGTATCCCATGCGGTAGAGATTGTTCTCCATGAGGTCGATGGTCAGATATTGGTTAGAGGGGGAATCTTCTGAAATATCAATGGTGTAGAGGCTTCCCGGAGAGGTAGGGGCAGCTTCCTGGTAGAAGGGTTGTGGAGTAGAGCCTGGAGTGGATGTCAGTAAAAGAGGTCTTTTTTGCGGGGTACCCGGAATGGCGGCGTACACTCCGGTGGTGTCCGACCAATAGACTTCTCCTTTGACGGGAAAATTGGCAATGCTGGTTGCATTGGTCAATTCCACTGCTGTGGAGAGGGTCTGGTTGAGCAGATCCAGTTGTTGAATGCTGCCAGCGGTTTTGCCGGAGTCTTGTGGTGGGTCCAGTTGGAAGAAAATGTTGTCTTGGGTTGTTTCGAGGTGGGAAGCTCCAACCGTTCCATCAAAACGTATCCCATCTGTATTCTCGATGCGACTCCAGGCTTCGGTTGTGCTGGAATAGGTCCAGGAATCTCCAACCAGATAATACCAGGTTCCGGTGTCATTCCCATAAATCCATGGATAATCTCCCCACCAGAACCATCCTGTGAGGTCGGCTTCGTGGAAATCCCCCCATTCCTGAGTGTCGGGATTATAAAGCAGAATGTTGCCCAGAAGAAACTTCCAGGTTTGTTCCGTATCGTCCCACATCCATGCATCTTCAGAATTCAGCCAGACCCAATCAAGGGCATTGGGTGTGTAACTGTTGGACTGGGCCAGAATCTTGTGTTCGGCTCCCGTTAACAAGATCGTTTCTATGGTGTTTTCTGTCGTCCAGTGGACTTTCCAGGTTTCCTCATCATAATAAATTTTCTGTGCCAGTGAAACAATGTCGTAATCACTGCCATGTACATCTGCCCGCCCCAGCCTTTCATAACCAGGTGCTGTCGCTTTGTAATATTTAATCCCTGCACCTTCGTCAATTCGAAGGATTTCAATTGTTTCTCCTGAGAGTGGAAATACCTGAATTTCGTCTGCAGTTTCCCACCTTTTTTCAGGAGGAAACAGTTTCTCCGATACTTCGACCGGTTTATCCAGCAATCCAGAATCAATCAGGCTAGCCTGGAGGCTTCTTGTTTCCCAGGCGACTCCATGCAGGAACATCGCAAGGCCGATTGCAGCCAAGCAGCATCTATATAAAGGAGTCCGGTTTTGCATATACCTAGGTTAGAAATTCGATTCGTTATAACCTCTTTTCATCCGCTTTTTGGCAAGACAAATCTAGCGTATGGGTTTACCCTGATTCCTGTCGGAATCTACGCCAAAAAGCTTGCTTCTGTGGAGTGAGAGATGGCCCGAATTGCTAGGGATTTACTGGTTTTAAGCAAGAGTATAATTCATGATTGCCTGTGCTGTTTGAGTCATCTGAAATCTCAACTCTTAACGCAATTGGACAATGACGACACAATCCTTCGGTACGTAGGGTTCAATGTGTGGCAGGCTTTGGAGAGAGAACTTTCGATTGATCAGCCACAGGGTTTCGAGATGACGCAGGTTGCTCAGCGATGGCATCCCCTGGCGACTTACCTTTGTCGAATTGAGGTAGAGTCCTCGTAGTTTGGTCAATTGACTGACCGTGAGCAGCGAAGCGTCGGTGACTTTATTCCCGGAGAGCCATAACCACTCCAAGCTGGACAGTGCGGCAAGGGGTTCAATGTCGAGATCTGTGATCTTGGTTTTGCTCAGATCGAGGGAGCGTAGTCTGGGCAAACTGCCGATGAAGGTGAAATCTCCACCACTTAAATCGGTGGCATTCAACTTGAGTTCCCGAAGTTCGTGCCAACCCGATATTTTTTCCAGGGCATCCGTGGTTATGAAAGTGCGGCTCAAGTGGAGCTTACGGAGTTCAGGCATTGGTGGGAATTTCTGAAGATCTTCCGTGGTGATTTTTGTGCCAGTCAGGTCGAGGCCTTCCAATTTCTTCAGCCCATTCCATTGAATCAGGTCATTAATGCGGAATTGGCTACCTGTCATGTCCAGCTCCGTCACGGTTTCGGGCAGCCTCTTGAAATCATTTTCATGCAGGTCCTGGAATGCCATCATGACCGAGGTAACATCTCCATGGGCATCCTTCCGGTAAACAGGTTGGGGATCTGTCACACTAGGTGCTTTGGAGCCCGAACACCCAGCCAGCAAGGTCAGTGCTGCACAAGCCATGGCTGCTCGTAGGGTTATTCCGATTTGCTGTCTGCTCTGCATCTTTTTTCTCCTACATCTTTTCTCCATTTGCCTGACTTCCAAGCCAATTTCTTACTGATTCACAGGTTCCTTGAAAACTCTTTCATTTGAGGTTTGCCATGAAACAGGGGATTCGTTTCCTCACCGCCTTCACTCAGGCAATGGATGACCTTAAAAAGATAAGAAATTTCTGCATTATCGCACACGTAGATCACGGTAAAACTACGCTGTCCGATCGGCTCTTGGAGACGACTCGAACGGTGGAACAACGTGAAATGAAAGCACAGTTACTCGATTCCATGGACTTGGAACGGGAGCGTGGCATTACGATTAAGAGCCATCCGGTTTCTATGCTCTACCGTCACCCGGAGAAAGGAGAATTTCTATTCAATTTGATCGATACACCTGGGCACGTGGACTTTTCTTACGAAGTCTCCCGAAGCCTTGCGGCTTGCGAAGGCGCCATTCTCTTGATCGATGCTTCCCAGGGAGTGGAAGCACAGACGGTGGCCAATACCGTTTTAGCCCATGAGCAGGATCTGGAAATCATACCGGTCATCAATAAGGTGGATTTGCCAAGCTCCAATCTGCCACTGGTCAAACGCCAGTTGGAAGATATTCTGGCCGTCCCGGCTGATGAAGCGATCTCCGCCAGCGGCAAGACCGGTGCTGGAACTGATGATATTCTGCGTGCCATTGTCGACCGTCTTCCTGAACCTCGGCTTCACGAATATCCGCATACTCGAATTCTCATTTTTGACAGTGTCTACGATGCCTTTCGGGGCGTGATTTGCTATGTCCGGGTCTTCTCCGGAACGGTCAAAAAAGGGGACACAGTGATCAGTATGAGCGATGGGCGAAAGACCACGATCAAGGATCTTGGCCGCTTCTCTCCGCAAATGGTTTCAGAGAAGGAATTGTCTGCCGGTCGGGTAGGATACATGGTGACGGACATTCGGGATGTCGCGGAGATCAAAATCGGGGATACTTTGACCCATCCAGACAATCCCGCCAAGGAGATGCTACCTGGATATAAAGAAGTTCGCCCCATGGTGTTCAGCGGCATCTACCCCCTGGATTCCTCGGACTACGAGAAGCTCAAGGCCAGTGTCGGTAAACTCCGCCTCAATGATGCCGCGTTTACCTACCAAGCTGAAAACTCAGTGGCTCTGGGCTTTGGTTTTCGTTGTGGGTTTCTTGGACTCCTGCACATGGAAATCATTCAGGAACGTATCCGACGGGAGTATGGATTGGACATCATTTCCACCTACCCAAGCGTCGTCTACCGAGTCCACAAAACCGGTGGAGAAGTCGTCGAGGTCGACAATCCTGTCATGCTGCCCGATCCTTCGGAAATTGCAGAAATTCATGAACCATACATCCATGCGACCATCCACATTCCCAACGACAGCATTGGGGACATTCTTGCTTTGGTGACAGAAAAACGGGGCATCTGCACCCACACCGAGATGATTGATGATACCCGCATCATGCTCTCCTGTGAACTCCCGTTGAATGAAATTCTTGTCGATTTTTATGACCGCCTCAAGTCCATCACTCATGGATACGGCTCCATGGATTATGAGATTGCAGAGTACAAGCCTGGAGCCCTGGTAAAGATGGACATTATGGTCAACAGTGACCCCGTGGACGCCTTTTCTTCCATCGTGCATCGGGATAAAGCAGAAGGCCGCGGCCGTGCATTGTGCAAACGGTTGAAAGACATTTTGCCCCGTCAGCTATTCAAAATTGCTCTCCAGGCCGCAATTGGCGGAAAAGTCATCGCCAGGGAAACCGTAGGCGCCCTCCGCAAGGATGTGACCGCCAAGTGTTACGGCGGTGACATTACCCGAAAGAAGAAGCTTCTCGAAAAGCAAAAAGAAGGTAAGAAACGGATGAAGCAAATCGGAAAAGTATCAATTCCCCAGGATGCCTTCATTGAAATTCTCAAAGGTGCCTCCGGTGGCTAATTAACAATTTGCTTAGGACAAGATCCCAACTCCCACAACAAGAATGAATCTTGATAAACTCCCATTTCGTAAAATTCGCCACATTGCAGAAGATCTCGTTCGCACAGGCATCAAAGTCCACCGTTATCGTCATGATCAACTGGAGCCGGAACTGGCCACTCAATTGAATGAAGACATTCGGGCTCTAGACAAAGTTCGCAAAGAAAAAAACACCGACCAGCGCCCTCGTTTACAGGAACTCATTGAAAAACTGGACGGAACTCTACGGAAAGCGGGCGGCACATTCTATCCCCATCGTTCCTGGAGTGAGAACATCGAAATGCTGCTGGTGGGTGCATTTCTGGTCATCGGGATCCGAACCTTCTTTTTTCAGCCCTTCATCATTCCGACCAACTCCATGTATCCCACCTACTTCGGGATGACGCATGAGAACTATGTCGTTCCCGACCAGGATGAGCCACCGCCTCCCACACCATCCAAACCCATCCAGTTTTTTCGGAAATTACTGGTTGGCGCGACCCACGTCGAACTGATTGCCAAAAATGATGGGGAATTACAAATCGGGCAACACCGGACAGTCAAAGCCAGAAAGTGGTTTATCTTCCCCACTCAAAAACTGGAATTCCCGGTCTATGTCGGATCTCAACTTCACACGTTTCAAGTACCGGTAGATTTTCATGCAATCCGGGAGATCCTGGCAGAGTCTCAACTTCTGCCTTATTCACAACCACGACGGGTCAAAAAAGGAGATAAGATATTGAGCTTTGATATCCTGTCCGGTGATGCCTTGTTTGTTGACCGGATGAGTTACCACTTTCGAAAGCCGGATATTGGGGACCCCTTTGTTTTCAAAACCAATCTGGTTACCTCCAATGACGATCAGATCTACTCCGTCTTGAAGTACAAGGACCCGGGGAAATACTACATTAAAAGACTGGTGGGAAAAGGGGAGGACACCCTTCAATTGAATGGATCGGCGTTGATCAGAAATGGTAAACCCATTACCGGTGCCAAAGCTTTTGACATGAATGCAGGCCGCATAGGAGACTATCCGGGCTACGTAATGAACCGAGACCCTGATGGCCGGTTTATGCGAACAGAAAATGACATCGTGAGCATTCCCAAAGATCACTATTATGCCATGGGGGATAATTCACCAAACAGCTCAGACAGCCGTACATGGGGATTCGTTCCCAAGAATGCCGTCATCGGCAGAGCCGTCTTCATTTATTACCCCTTCACAAAACGCTGGGGTATTTCACATTAGATGATTTTCGAATCAGTCTGGATCAGTCTGATCCAGAGTTACATCACTTGAACATGGCGTGATCTTCATTGCCTCCGGAGAGGATGTACGCCAACAAGTCCAGCACTTCACCTTTTTCCAGGCGGCCAATCAACATCGGTGGCATCGGAGAGATCTTGGAGTATTCAATGGATTCCACTTCGCGACGATCCACCCTGGTGAAATTCTGCGGGTCAAACATATCCTGAGCAACCATCAGGCGGTCACCGGACATATTGCCAATGCGTCCCGTGATGGTCGTGCCATCCTTCATCTTGATCACAATCGGGGCATATTGATCACTCACTTCCTTGCTGGGTTCAATGATGGACTCCAACAGATCTTTGGCACTGAATCGTCCGCCAGTTCCGGTCAAATCCGGGCCCATGGACCCTCCATCGCCTTGAAAACGGTGACAAGCGTAGCAGGCTGTGGCTCCGAAAAGGGTCTTGCCTGTTTTGAAATCTCTACCTGTCAGTTTTTTCGAGAGTTCTTTTTCAAAATGGCTCACCTGCCAGTTCTCCACAAATCCACGTCCCGCCAAAGCTGTCGACAACGCATCCAATGGAGATTTCGGTGCAGGAGCCGCCGCCAGAATTTCATGGAAAGTCTTCTTTTCATCTCCCATTAACCCCATCTCCATATCCTTCTGGATATCGGCAATGAAGTTGCGAAAGCTGGCTCCTCCACGGTATCCCTTGGCCTTTCCGAACCATTCGTAGAGAGCGTTACGGGAATCCTCATCCCAACCTTCCCGAAGAAGGCGAAGCGATTTTACATAATGGATCTGTTCTTCCTGCGTTGGAGCGGCTTTCAGTAAGGCAATCGCCTTTTTGGCAACGTCTTCAGACTGGAGATAAACCAGTAACTGCACCAACTCCTCATTCACAAAAGTATTCTTGTCCGGAAGATTTGCGGCCAAGGCTTTACCCAGCCCTACTTTGGTTTCCTTATTTGGCTCACCCAATCGAATGAAGCAAAGGGAATAAATGCGAACAAGCTGCAACTTCTGGTTCGTGCTCAGTTTCTCCCATTTGATATTTCCAAGGGCTTTCAGAACCGGCACCTGATCATTGGTATTGCCAACTCGAACCAAGGCCAGCAGAGCGGAAAGTGCAGTCTGCGTATCCTTCTCCACCAATGCTTTCTCTCTCCATTGGTTGGCCGGTTGGTGTTCAATCGCAGTACGGGCAGCATTACGGATGTAGCGATCGGAACTCCCCAATTGATCCCAGGCCGCCTTCACTGCTCTGGGATCTTTCTTACCATGATATTTTTCCAGGCTGCGGCGAATGGTACGGGCTGCGACTCCATCCTTATCCAGCTTTGCCGGGGAGGTCGATTCCTTGCCCGCATAGGTCACCCGGTAAAGGCCACCCTGTGTCCGGCGCCCCCCGATCATGAAATACATGCACTTGTGCTGCTGGTGGATTTCGAGATCCGTCAACGGCAGAGGTTGACCTGCAACAAACTCTTCGAATGTAGCTTTGTAAGTGGAGCCCTCCGGCTCAAAATGTACCGCATACATTTTGCCGTAACTCCAGTCATTGATAAAAAAGGCCTTTTGGTATTTTTCCGGAAAAGCCGCTCCATAACCAAAGCAAACACCAGTAGGGGAGCCGGGCCCAATGTCGATGGTGGCAGGAAGACTGTCCTCATAATAATGTGGAAATTTCCCAGAACCATTTCTCCAGCCAAATTCTGCGCCGCTGACCACATGGTTGACCCTGGTCGGGCGGTACCAAGGTGTGTTTACATCCCACTCCATATCCGCATCGAAAGTAAACAGTTCCCCATGATGGTTGAAGGCCGCATCATACTGATTCCGGAAACCCGTCGCCATGATCTCCCAGTTTTTGCCCTCTTTGTCCGTCTTGGCAATCCAACCACGCGGAGCATCCACACCTCGCATAAACCCTCGACCATACACCCTCGGCAACAACTGATCTTCCCCCCAGAACGGAGGTACCCGAGTGCGGTTGTAATCGACCAGTGGTGTCTGATTGCCCACCACCACATACAAAGACTTTTTCTTTGGCCCGAGAATCACCGCATGTGGACCATGTTCTCCCCCTGACTCGGCAAACTTCTTGAGCAGCTTTACCGTGTCGAACTTATCATCGTTATCGGTGTCCATGACCCGGTACAGCCCCCGGCCTTTGTTCGACTTTCCATTCACCACCACGTAGAGACTGTCAAAGGCATACAAGCTACCCTGGGCATGACCAATATCCAGATCGATCTTTTCCACCTTCACTTTCCCCTTGGCTCCAGGAGCCGGAACAGTGACCCGATAAAAAGCCCCGTACTGGTCCGAAGCCAGGATTCTTCCCTTATCATCAATTGTCATTGTCACCCACGACCCCTGCTCTGCTTTCGGTACACTGTACAGAAGCTCCACTTTGAATCCCTTGGCAACTGTTAATGCGGCAGGATCGGTTGCCTGGGAAGCAATGTCCGCTTGAGCGGAGAGAAGGGTACTGGACGAAGCAAGGAGAAGAGCAGTGAATAATCTTTTCATTATAGGTTGTACTTTTTCGTGGTAACGATGTGCAGGCTTAAAAACTGAATTGCCCAAACAGGCAACGTTTTCCTGTTGAATCTTTCTTTTTTGCCTGTCACCACCCATGGCGCATTTTCCAATCTACACTCTGATGTCTGAAGTATTCCCACAAACTCTACAAAACAAAATCGAAGATCTCGGTGTTCTCGCCGTGGTCGTCATTGATGATGCCGAACAGGCCGTACCACTGGCTGAAGCACTCCTTGCCGGAGGGATCGCCGCCATGGAATTGACACTCCGGACCGATGCGGCCCTCGACGCTGTCAAAATCCTTTCCAAGCAAGTTCCCGAGATGCTTGTCGGCTGCGGCACCGTCCTCTCGATTGACCAACTCAATGCCGTTCGAGACGCCGGAGCTCACTTTGCCGTGTCCCCAGGACTCAATCCCAAAACCCTCGAACACGCCATTCACACCCACTTCCCCTTTGCCCCAGGCATCTCCACCGCCAGCGATATCGAAATTGCCCAAGACCACGGCTGCCGCCTCCTCAAATTCTTTCCCTGTGAAACCAGCGGCGGCCTTCGCCACCTCAAAGTCCTCTCCGCCCCATTTCAACACCTCGGCATCAAATACATTCCCCTCGGCGGCATCAATCCCACCAATCTCCCCAACTACCTCGAAGACCGCAG
>CAYSOI010000094.1:0-5877 GCA_964432425.1 uncultured Opitutales bacterium
TCGGTTACAGTGACTGTGATCGTTTCAGTACCATGCCAGTTAGGAGTCGAGGTCAGCGTCAGTTGGTCGTCAACGATCACACCGGAGATATTCGGAGAGTTGGTAACACTGTACGTCAAGGTATTGTCATCATCCTCAATGTCTGTCGCAAAATTGGTGATCACAATGGGAACATCTTCCGGTGTCATCTGATCACCAATTGCTGCCATAATGGGCAGGTCATTGACTGGAGTGACATCAAAGATAAAAGTTTCCTCATCCGTATTTCCGTGAACATCGGTCACCGTCACCGTGACGTTGGCCAAACCAAACCAGTTCGGGTCCGGAACAAGGTCCAGGGTATCTCCATCCACAGTCGCCGTCACATTTCCAGAATTCACGACCGCCGTATAGGTAAAGGCATTTTCTTCAGCTTCCGGAGGATCTCCACCTGGGTTTGGGTCACCATCTGCCCTCGCAAAGATGGCTTCAATGGTATGATTTTCCGTGACATTATCAAAAGTGTAAGTGCCGACAGGCCCAACAGAGACCCCATCCACCAGCACATCCTCAATCACATAGTTGGTGCAATCGACGGTATCCGTGTAGGTCACATCACCAGGGTCATAAGCCATCCAGTTCGCATAATCATCATAGCTCGGACCGCTCCAATGCCAGTACACAATAGCCTCATACAATAAACCGCTCGCTGCCACCCCATGACCTCCATTCGATTTTGCAGTATCCAGGGTAAAGGCATCCGTACCATCCGCATTCACTGCCACAGCCTGTAGCACCAATGCCCCATTTCGCCATTCGCCATTGGGGCCAAGATCATTCCGCATGGCATTAATGGCCTGAGTAGGATGCACATGACGGTTCACGATGGCAGACACATGAAATTGAAAAGACAAATCAGTTAACTGAATCGTCCCATCATTTCCGGTAAGACTGTAAATGGGCAAATCCGCTACAGCCGTATCATCGTAATCCGGGGGCAAAGAAAAGGTATTGGGGTCAGTAGGATCATAATTCTCATTGATCACCAAACGAACCCCGGGAGAGAGAGCCGTATTTCCCAGGATCAATTTAAACTTCTGGTCTCCATCCGCGATGTATTCATGAATGTTCTTTAGAGAGTTCCCTTGAATGTCCATGAAATCGATACCCGTAATGCCGAACTCGACATCATACTCATGCACATGCCCTCCTATCCCACCCCAATGACTGTTGCCATTGATCGGAGCAATAAAGTTGGAAGTATCCACATCCACATGCCCACCAAGAATACTTCCGTCCGTGGAACACACATGTGGACTGATGATGTAGGTCATTCCCCCCCCGTTTTCCACCAAGGTCGTACCTTCCGTACTGATCGTGCCCCCAACACCAGCCGATGCCGTTATAGCATGAGCTGTACTGGTTGCGGATAAATCCACACTATGAGTCGTATCTTCCGGCGTCGTCTGAAACCCAATTGAATCCAGAGCGACATCAAAGGTCACATTTCCCAGAACCACAGGGAGAAAAGAAAAGACCATGAAGATCGCAATAAAGGACCGCCGGGCAGGGATCCGAGGAAAACATCCGGGAAAACGGGAGTTCATTGAAGCAGTAAGTAGGAAAACAAATTTAGGGGTGGAGGGAGTATTTGTTTTGGCGAAACGATTTTAAGATAAAACCAGACCACAATATGCCATGTTTGCGAATAGGGTCAAAACGATGCCGCCAGGATTTTCACAAATGAGACGAGATTGGAGAGATTTCGGCACAATTCAGTAAGGACGTCGCGAATTCGTAACAGCTTCTTACAAAAAAATATTCCCGGACCGAAAAACATTCCATTGCCAACCGGCAAAACTCCCCTATCCACTTGAGCACAAATCTTGGTTATCAGATGAAGTTTGGTGCACTCTCCTTCCTGTTTGCCGTGGCTCTGGTCAATCCAGCCATAAGCAAACCCATTCAAACCATTGCCTTTGGTTCCTGCGCCAAACAATACCTCCCCCAGCCCATCTGGGACAGCATCGTCAAAGTCCAGCCCGATGTCTTCGTTTTCCTGGGTGACAACATTTACGGCGACACCACCGACATGGAAAAGCTCACTGCCAAGTATCAGCAACTGGGAGCGATGGCCGGCTACAAACGCCTGAAATCCGTCAGCAAGGTTCTCGCCATTTGGGACGATCATGATTACGGAAAGAACGACGCCGGTGCGGAATTCACCAAGAAAAAGGAATCCCAGAAGATCTTCCTCGATTTCTTCGAAGAACCTAAAGATTCCGAACGCCGCAAAACTCCCGGAATCTACGACGCCAAGATCTACGGAAAGGAAGGCCAACGCGTCCAGTTTCTGCTCCTCGACACCCGATACTTCCGAAGCCCACTCCACAAGCCCGGTAGACCCAAAATCCCCATCGAAGGCAGGCACGGACCCTACGCCCCCACCCAAGACTCCAAAACCACCCTACTCGGAGAAGAACAATGGAAATGGCTGGAAGAACAACTCCAGAAACCCGCAGAACTCCGCATCCTCGCCACCAGCATCCAACTCATCGCCGATGAACACGGCTGGGAATGCTGGGCTAACTTCCCCCACGAAAGACAACGCCTCTACCACCTCATCCAAAAGACCAAGGCCAACGGAATCATCGCCCTGAGTGGCGACCGCCATCGAGGAGAAATCTCACAAAACCTCAAAGCCCTTCCCTATCCCCTCTACGACATCACCGCCAGCGGCATGAACGTCAAAAGCCGCTTCTCCAACGAAATCAATTCACAGCGAATCGGCTCCCCCTATCAGGACGAACACTTCGGCACCGTTCTGGTTGACTGGAAAACCGGAAACCTCACTCTCCAAATCCGTAACCTCAAAGGCTCCCCCATCATCCAAACGCAAACCAACCTCTCCACCCTTCAATTTCCCAAAAAATAAAATCACCAAAAAACGTCGCATGAAGAAACTTCACCCACTCCTCCTCTCCATCCTGACTGTCACCACCTTTCTACAGGCACAACCCAAAGGCTACAACTACGACGAATCCAAAGTCCCCTGCTTCGACCTCCCCGATCCCCTGATTACCGAGTCAGGCCAAGCCGTAAAATCCCGCAAAGACTGGGAAGCCCTCCGACGCCCGGAAATCTTTGCCCTCTTTCAGGAACATGTTTACGGAGTCTCTCCCGACGCCCCCTGCTCCGTCGATTACAAAGTCTTCGATGACACCAAAACCGACAAATACCACCGCAAACAAATTCGCATTCAACTATCCGGCAAAGGCCCCGGCATGGACCTCCTGCTCTTTCTCCCCCTCAAAGCCCCCAAACCCGTACCCACCTTCCTCACCCTCAACTTCCGCGGCAACCACTCCATCACCAATGACCCCGACGTCAAACTCCCCGAATCCTGGGTGAACAACGAAAAGACCATCAAAAACAACCGAGCCAACAACTCCACAAGAGGAGCCAGAGCCAACCGTTGGGACGTCGAACAAATCCTCTCCCGAGGCTACGGACTCGCCACCATCTACTGCGGCGACATTGAACCCGACCACAAAAACGGACGCCCAGAAGGCATTCGTGCACAATTCTCTGACGACTACACCTGGAGTGCCATCGGCGCCTGGGCATGGGGCCTCTCCAGAGGACTCGATTATTTCGAAAAAGACAAAGACGTCGACGCCAGCAAAGTCATTGTCATGGGACACTCCCGCCTCGGCAAAACCTCCCTCTGGGCCGGAGCCTCCGACCAACGCTTCGCCATCACCATCTCCAACAATTCCGGTTGCGGCGGAGCAGCCCTGAGCCGTCGCAAATTCGGCGAAACCGTCAAACGCATCAACACCTCCTTTCCCCATTGGTTCGTCGACAAATACAGCGACTACAACGACAACGAAAACGCCTGCCCCGTCGACCAGCACCAACTCGCCGCCCTCATGGCCCCACGCCCACTCTACATCGCCAGTGCCGAACAAGATCGCTGGGCCGACCCCAAAGGCGAATTCCTCAGCGCCCTCCATGCCGCCCCCGTCTACGAACTCCTCGGAGCCGGCTCCTTTCCAGCCAAAGAACAACCACCCATCGACAAACCCGTCCACGGAATCATCGGCTATCACATCCGCACGGGAAAACACGACGTCACCTCATTTGACTGGAAAGCTTATCTCGACTTTGCCGACAAGCACCTTAAATGACATCACCATCCTTTTCGCAACAGGAACCACCCAAACAACAACTCATGATGAAACTGCTGCCTGCGTTCTGCCTCTTGTTACCCATTTTGGCTTCCGCCGCTCCCTCCATTTTAGAGCTACAAAAAACGCTGAACCAAACCATCATGCCCGAAGGGGCTCCCCTCGAACAAGTACGAAGCTTTGTCGAAAATCGAGTCCCTGCCGTACCCGACATCCAGGACCCCGAAGAATGGCGCAAATATTGTGACCAACTCCGCAAAGACATCCTGGAAAAAGTCGTATTCCGAGGAAACCTGGCCCCCTTTTGGAACAAACAAAAAAATGGCGTCGTTTACGAAGAACTCCTCAAACCCCACCCCGACTACTCCATCCAAAAACTCCGCTTCCAGATTCTCCCCGGCTGGTGGTGCCCCGCCCTCTTGTACATCCCCAGCGACCTCCCCGAAGGCCAAAAAGTCCCGGTCATTCTCAACGTCAATGGACACGACAAAAAAGGCAAAGCCGCCCCCTACAAACAAATCCGCTGCATTCACCAAGCCCGAAACGGCATGCTGGCCATGAATGTGGAATGGATCGGAATGGGGCAATTCAATGACCGTATGAGCCACTACGACATCGGCCAACTCGACCTCTGTGGCATCTCCGGACTCTCCCCATTCTACATGAACATGTCCAAAGCCCTCGACGTCGCTCTGGAGCACCCCAATGCCAACCCCGAAAAAGTTGCCGTCGCGGGCCTCTCCGGAGGCGGCTGGCAAACCATCTTCTTCAGCGCCCTCGACACACGGGTCAAACTCGCCAACCCCGTAGCCGGCTACTCCAGCTTCCTCACCCGTGCCCGCTATCCCTCCGACCTCGGAGATTCAGAGCAAACCCCCAACGACCTCGCCACCCTGGCCGACTACACACATCTCACCGCCCTCCTATCCGACCGGGCACTTCTTCTCACCAAGAACGCCGAGGACAAATGCTGTTTCGCCGCTCCCCATGCTCTCCCCCCACTCAAAGCTGCCGCAGAACCCAAGTTCAAACTCCTGGGCCGGGAAAAATACTTCCGAACCCACATCAACACCGACCCCGGCACCCACAACTTCGAAGCCGACAACCGCCAACAGTTTTACAAAATGCTCGGCTTCACCTTCTTCGGAAAAGACACCGCCATCCCACTGAAAGAAACCCACACCGAAAAGGAAATCCTCACCTCTGAGCAACTCCACGTTCCCCTCCCCGAGAAGAACATCGACATCAACTTCATTGCCAAGACCTACGCCAAAGGACTCCCCCTCCCACACCCCATGGCCAGCCCCTTCACCGAAACCATCGAACTCAAGCATGCCGCCCCCGATCTTCACAAAATCCTCCACACCGCAGCCTATCCCATCACCCCACAACAAATCTCCACAAAGAAACTCTCCGACGGCACCACTTCCACCTCATGGATGTTGCACCTCAACAACGAATGGACCGTTCCCACGCTGGAACTCACCCCATCCGGTGAAGTCCAAAAGACCGTCATCCTGATCGGCGACCAAGGCCGCGGAAGCCTCGCCGAAGTCACCCTCGATAATCTAAAGAAAGGCAACCGCGTCCTACTACTGGACCTCTTCTACTTCGGCGAAAACAAGCTAGGCAAACAAGACTTCCTCTACGCCATACTCGTTTCTGCCGTTGGAGAAAGACCACTCGGCATTCAAATCAGCCAGATGGC
>CAYSOI010000094.1:5977-11837 GCA_964432425.1 uncultured Opitutales bacterium
CCGGAACGCATCACCATCCGTAAATGAAACCACTCCCACTGATCGCTCTGGCTGATGACTTCAGCGGGGCGACCGAGATCGCAGGAGTTGCTCATGCCGCGGGCTTATCGGTCCTCCTGACAAGGAGCCAGAATATCCACCTGCCTGAAGCCGACGGCATCTTGGTCATCGACACCGACACCCGCCGAAAAACAGCACCTGAAGCCGCAAAGACCCACCACCACCTTGCCCAACAACTCCAGGGCAAAGCCACCCACTTCTACAAAAAGACCGACTCCGTACTCAGAGGCAACATCCTCGACGAACTCCACACCCTCCTCAAAGAACTCCCCTACGACCAAGTCCTCTTCTGTCCGGCCAACCCGGCAAGAAAACGCCACATTCATCACGGCAAATACAGCATTGCCGGAATCCCCCTTCACAAAACAGAATTTGGCCAGGACCCACACTTTCCAGCCACAACCGATGATGTGGACCATTTACTCCAAAGCCGCTGGTCCACCACCACCACCCCATTCTGGCATGTTCCCGATGTGGCCTCTGAGGAAGACCTGGAAATAACCGCTCAACGCATCTCGGAAACCACCCTCCCCGCCGGAGCCTCCCCCTTCTTTGAAGCATTTCTCAAAGTCTCCGGCCTCTACGCTCCTACACACAAAACCATCCCCAAATCAAACAGCCAGACGACCTTACTCCTCTCCGGAAGTTTCTCCGAAGTCAGCCGCCAGACCGCAGCAGAATTCCAAGAAAACGGTTGGCCCGTGACCGAAATCCATCCTGACACCCCAATACCAAAAAAATTGGAAACACCTCCCATCTCCATGCTCAAAATCACTGGGCAACCTCTCCCCAACCCCCAACTCCTTCTCAGTCAACTCGCCTCCACCTTAACCCAATACCCACTCCCTGACCACCTCCTCATTGAAGGCGGAGACACCGCCGCCACCATCCTCGAAAAGTTCAACTGGCACACCTTCTCCATCCTTCACCAATGGGAACCCGGCATCACCACCATCCAGCCCCAAGCCAACAACGCCCCAATCCTCACCATCAAACCCGGCAGCTACCCATGGCCCCAACACCTCTTCCCCCACTAAGTTTACTCAGTCCACTTCGTCCATACCCTACGCACTCCACAACCGCAACGTCTTGAGCATAAAAAACTCCAGCGCCGTAATATCCTTCAAATTCAACCGCAACAACCCCGGCAATTGCTCCAAGGTTTCCGTTGAACGAACAAACTTCTTCGAGAGCGAAGGTTGATTCGCCACATTCTCCTTCATCAATGCAAAATCCCTTGTCGCCTGCTCAATATCACGAATCAGCCGCAAGGTCGTACCGCGTTGAATCCGAGCCTCCTGAGCCACCGCTTCATCCGGGCTCAGGTTTTCATTCTCATTGACTTCCTGCTCAATCAATTGCTCCACAATCTCCCCCTGAACCGTTTCAAAACGGGTCAGCAACCCATACAAACGAAACATCGCTTGCGATACTCCCGGTTTTCCATCCTTGCGAAGAGTCAACAAGGAACCCAACCAGGTTTGGTAGTCCAGACACCACGACTGCCAGGATTCATTCTCAATCGGCGGAATCTCCGCATGAATCTGCAGACCGAAGCAACGGGACCGCAACGTCGGCAAAATGCGATACAAATGCGTCGAAAGCAAAATCAGGTAAGTCCCCTTCGGCGGCTCTTCAAGGCTCTTCAGAAACGCATTGGCCGACTCTACATTGAAGCGGTCCGCCTCATGAATGATCGCCACCTTGTTCCCCCCCTGATTGGCAGACTGATAAACCTGGCGAATCAACTCCCGCGTCGCATCCACAGGAATCAGTCGCATTTTTTTCCCCGGTCGCAGATGAAAAAGGTCCGGGTGCCCCACCGGATGCTCCGCAGAAGGAGGATCACTCAGGGGCTTGAGCAAATCCCCAGCCAGAATCAGGGCCTCTTCTTCAAGAGCGGCCAGATTTTCCCCGGTCAGCAAAAGACCATGAGCCAGATTACCCTCCGAGACACAGCGCCGAAGGACATTCAGTGCCCGGGAATGTTGAGGAGGAGCTGCAGATTCAGCCACACTCACAGCTCGAAGCGATCTCTTACGTATTGCCAGATTTCGTCTTCGATCAATTTGCGGTCCAACGTCCCATCAAGTAAACAGAAACGATCCGGCATCGATTCCGCAAGAAGCAGATACCCTTTGCGAACCTTGGCATAGAAATCAATACTCTCCTTTTCAAAACGATCCGGTGGCCCCGAATGCCTTTCCTGAACACGCTTCATGCTGACCTCTTCAGGAACATCCAGAACAAAGGTCAAATCCGGCATGATATCCCCAATCGCAAATTCATTGATCGTTTGAACAGGATCATCGGAAACTTGCCGTGCAATTCCCTGATAGACCGTCGTCGAATCCAGAAAACGATCACAAAGAATAATGCGGCCATCCTTAATCGAAGGCAAAATAACCTGGCGTACCAACTGCGCCCGGGCCGCAGCAAACAATAGCAACTCCGTCTCCGGAAAAATTTCATTACCCTGATGAGAGTATTTAAGGAGATGGCGAATTTCTTCCCCTACGTCAGTACCTCCCGGTTCCCGAGTCGTCACGACATTGTAGCCTGCATCCTGCAGGTGGGTTTCCAGTCGATGAATCTGCGTGGTCTTGCCGCAACCTTCCGATCCCTCAAAGGAAATCATCAGGCCGCCATGTGGTTTATTTGAGTTTTCTTCAGCCATTATTTCGCCGCGTTGTGACAGAATTGAGCCTGAATTTCAATCCAGGAAGGTAACGAATTTTCCGAAAGGTAATATTGAGCAGTGATGTAGGCAATTTCCAAACTACTGATTTCCGGAAGATTCAGGATTTGAGCAGCTGCGTAGCTGGCCAACAAAGCGGCAAAGGTGTTTTCAGAACATTCCTGACCAGTGGACTCCGTAGCCGAGGGAAAAGTATGAAACCCACGAACTGTTGCTGAAGACAATTTTGGAAAATCGACCAGAAGTACCTCCGTTAAGGAAAGTTGCTGCCGTAAATGATGAATTTTCTGTTCCGGGGCCGGATGGGTCTGCGGCGTGATGGCCAGAGTGAGCGGTGTATGCGTTTGCAGAATCGCAGCCAAATCCAACACTTGCTGGAGCTGAGGCACGGAAATTTCCACCCCCGGCAAAGTAAAGTCCAGCAGAACATGCCGGGTATCTCTGGGAAACGTATTGGGCAGAAGCCTTTCCAGAAGTACCGTGGCATTATCAATCAGGTAATCCACTCCGAAATCCAACGACAGGTGAATCAGGTCCGCCCGGGAAATGGCATCATGCAGAGCACCCTCCGTCGTCCCGGATAGCAATGTGCTGAAACTCAGTGGCGGAGCTCCCTCCTCTGCTGGATGAAAAAGCTCTGCTCCAATCTGTTGCCCTCCGAGACTTTCAAAAGTCTGGGCAAAAAACTCCGGGGAATTCCCCAGAAGAATAGATTCTCGAAGCTTGTGGGTAGGAATGCTGATGGTGGCCATGAAAACTATATTGAAAAAAGTTTGAATAATTCGCGTCTATTCTTATCCAACAACATTGCCTAATGATGACAATGCAGGAGATATGGATTTGGTAGAATTTTTTCCAACGGAAGTGGGATTGCTTCCGATGGCAAGCGTATGGCTGGCTTTGAAGCAATCCAGTTTAATGGGATGGTCCGTGCTGACAGTGCTCGGAGTATTCAGTGTTTTTGCCTGGACTCTGATGATTGGCAAGACCTTTGAGTTGAGGAGGATGCGAAAACAGAATCAGGTTCTGGAGCAGAAACTCAACCCCTCCTCCTGCGAAAACCTGCTCAGCCTGACAGAAAAATCCTTCGGCACTCACCGAAGTGACTATCAGGCCATGCTCCTCTCCGCACTTCGCTCCTTCTTTCGATTCGGGCAAAATTACATCGAAGACGACGAAGACCTGTTTGCCCAACGCATGAACCACACAGAAAGCGCCCTCCGCCGAAGTGTGGCCAAGCATTCCGAGGATTACGAAAACAACATGGTCTTCCTCAGCGTCATCGTCACGGTTGCCCCTTTTATCGGCCTGCTCGGAACCGTCTGGGGAGTATTGGATGCCTTTGGAGCCATTGGACAAAGCGGTGGCGGCACCATTGAAGACCTTGCTCCAGGTGTATCCTCTGCCCTGCTCACCACAGTCGGTGGCCTCCTCGTCGCCATCCCCTCCGTCATCGGCTACAACGTCCTGCTCGACTTAGTCAGAAGAATGACCACCGAAGTCGAAAACTTTGCCAGTATGATCGCTGACCGCATCGAACTCGACTGGCTCAAAAGCCAGGACGAAGCCAACTCCGACTCATGAGCGAAGAGGCCAATACACAAAAGCATAAAGTCCGGATTCCTAACCGAGTACGCAGGAAAGCCGGCCACCGTGACTTTGGCCGAAAAAAAGATCTCAGCCACATGTCCGAGATCAATGTTACCCCCCTCCTCGACCTCGCCTTTGCCCTCCTCATCATCTTCATGATTGCCGCTCCGGTCATGGAACAAAGCATCAAAGTCGACCTCCCGAAACAAGACAGCCCCCCCACCCCGCAGGACCAGGAAATCGAATTCCGCACCATCTCCATCGATGAAGGCGGCAACTACTTCTGGGATAAAGAACAGATCGACCTCCAAACCCTGAAAAACAAAATTCGCGACATCGCCACACTCCCGGACCCACCTGCCGTCAACATCCGCGGAGACAAAGCCCTTCGATACGAAAAAGTCATCGAAGTCATCGACTTTATGAAACAGGAAAACCTGACCAAAATCAGCCTGGGGACACGTTTATAGACGACAAAAAAAGGATTGGAAAAATGAAAATGCTCACAAACCAAAAAAAGCCCACCAAAGCACTCAAGCTGGCACTGGCCCTACACCTCATCTTTTTAATGTGTGCCGGATTCCTGGCCATTCCCAAAAAGGAAAAACCACCCGAACACCTCTTCGAACTCGTCAGTGCTCCCCCACCCGCTCCCGAACCACTGGACCTGCCGGAAATCCAACCGGAAACACAACCCCCACCACCCCCTCCTGAGCCCAAAGTACAGGAACCGGAACCCATTGAAGAACCTCCACCTCCTCCCAAACCTGAGCCAAAACCCGAACCGAAACCTGAGCCAAAACCAGTCGTTAAGAAAAAACTGGTCAACAAACCCGCCCCCAAACCCGAGCCCAAAAAGAAAGTCAAAAAAGACCCACCCAAACCCGTCAAAAAAATAACTCCAGCTCCCAAAAAACGGACCACACCCGTTAAAAAGGCAACACCCCGTCCCACCCCCACCCCGGTCAAACCCCCACAGGTCAAAGTCAACCTTCCCTCCAGAACACAAGTCAAACCCACCCGCACCCCCGTCACCCCCTCCAGACCCGTCATTTCTCAGGCGGACATGAACCGCTACCTCCAACAATTTTACGCCCTCCTCCACAGAAAATGGAAAAAGCCCCCCGAAGGCTTCCTCGCCAACCGCGAAGTCGTCGTACAATTCACCATCTCCCCCAGCGGACGCCTCCAAGCCTATAAACTCGTTCGCCGCTCCGGAGATGCCCAACTCGACAGCTCCATCATCAACGCCCTCGCCTCCATCCGCTCCTCCGGAATCACCCTCCCCCCACCAGGCCGCAAAACCGGCACCTTCGAAATCACCTTCAAACCCGGTTGATCCCAACCCAACTCAACTCATCCCCACCATTTTTCCGAATTTGAGTTGACACATTTGCCCCAAAAAGCACCTTCACAACCTTCCTTTTTTGGAATGGGGCCGTAGCTCAGTTGGAAGAGCGCCACAATGGCATTGTGGAGGTCGTCGGTTCGATCCCGATCGGCTCCACCATT
>CAYSOI010000095.1:0-5712 GCA_964432425.1 uncultured Opitutales bacterium
TTAGAACAATGCCGTAACGGGCTTGCCTTTATTTCCAATAGTGAAAGGACGGCCAGTTGGAGACATTTCCACTTGTTCTGTGGGAAGACCTAGAGCATTATGGTTTCAGCTTAAATTCAGAGGTATTGACGAGGAACCAGACGAGATCATTCATAGGCTCTGGACTTTCCTCAAAATGTTGCGTGGACATTTCCTGTTCTTTGGCAGAAGGTTGCCGGGTGAGGATCGCATTGTAGGCCCAGCCGATGGTTTGCTCATCCAACTTGCCTGAAGCCTGAAGTCGCCTTGCAAGATCGGAAGTTGGGCTGTGCGTCACCTGCCGACCTTGTCGAGCATCGACTGAGTCATTTACTTTTTCACGATTCATTAGGTTGAGGGCTTGCCTGATGGTCGCTTGCTGGACACTGTCGTTGACAATCTCTTGATCCGCCTGGCCGAATACGCCAAGGAAGTTGGAAACTGAGTCATGAGATGGAAACAATGAGGCTCGTCTGTCCCATCCTGGGTTTCTTTCGGGGATGAGTTCCTGAACCAACGTCGAATCTGCCTTCTCAACCAATGGACGTGAATCGGCAACAAAGTGAAATTGCTCGATTCCTTCCCTCTTGTTCATCTCCAAATACATGAGGCTATCCAAGGTCATCGAACCCTTGGTAACATTCTTGTCCGGGTCTTCATTCCGCAGGGTCACGATAGAGTCTAAGATTTGCTCGGAGGACATGCGTTTCATAACAGGAGCTCCCATGGGGATTTCTCCAAGTTCAGGGATGGGAAAGGCGACGCGTTGGTAAGTCTCAGTCTTGAAAAGGGTTTCCAGAAAGAGAGTTTGGTCATACTGGATCTTCTTTATGAATTGAATGAGGTAGGCTGTCATTCTGGGATTAGGCCCCATACCGCGTTCGGAGAGGTTGGTGAGGTCGCCAACCAGCGGCACACCAAAGACCCGTTCCCAAAGTCGATTGACGATGGTTTTGTTGAACATGTGGTTGTCCGGTGATGTAGCCCACCTGGCAAAATCTTCACGGGAGTTGATGTCCTGCATACCCTTCTGTTGGGTAAGCAACGCCCTGACCTTGCGGGACATGGCAATTTCGGGGAACGGTTCAACTTTTTCATAGTCAATAGAGACTGAAGGGCGAAAAGGCACGCCTGCTTTAACCAATTGGTGAGGCTTACCGTCATCACCCTTGTAGCTGGCTGGAAGAGGGGCCACTCCGTAACCGCCGACAAAGACGCCTTCGTGGAGAGGTTTGTAATGGTATTGGATCTGGAAGGGATCGAGGGTTTTGCCATCCCTAGTGATATACTTGTCCCCCTCTTTTATTACACCGGCAAGGGTCATTGCCTGGGGGGCTTCATGGACTTCACCGCTCCCGACAACTGTTCCGTTAAAAAAGGCATAGAGTTTGTAAAAGTCCATTTGGGTCCACTTTCCAGAGGGCTGGGAGTGGTGTTGAGCCTGCTCCATATTGATACCGAGGAAAAGCTGCATGGTGGCAGAGACTCGATCTTCCGGCATAGAGCTATCTCGAATGAAATAACCCGCTGCAGCGGTCTCAGGATTGTGCAGATGGCCCTGAGCAGAAAGTTGCTCCCGTACGAATTCGTCGTAGAGCATGTTGTCCTGAATGGCGTTGCGGAGCCAAACCCTATAGGTTTCCGAGTTAAATTCGGAGTGACTTTGTTTAACTCGGAGAGCGTTGAGCCATAGATTCAATGTATGACTGACGTAAGCCGGGGAATCCATGAGCTTACTGATGAGCTGGTCGCGTTTGTCCGGTTGGTTGGAGGACATGAATGCCTCGTATTCGGGCAGCGAAGGAATCCGTCCAGCGATGTCCAGATAGACACGACGCAGGAACACTTCGTCAGAGACCGGCGGTTTTTTTCTCTGCCCCTCCTTGCTGAACCAGATGTTCATCAGAGTGTCAATTTGGTGGCTGTGTTTCTTAATCTTAGCAGGATCCGCCATAAGCTGCCCCCTGTAGGTTGACAGTGGAACATTGCCGGCCCGTTCTTTCCGGTTAGGATCCTTGTCTTGCAATTGCCCTGGCCAATCCGCACCGGCATCGATCCATTCTTTAATAATCACCTGCTGCCGGGGAGTCAGTGTCGGTCCTTTTGGAGGCATCCTGTAGAGATGTTCCTTGTCCAATATCACAAGTTTGTAGATGAGGCTCTTTTCTGCATTTCCTGGGACCAGAACTGTCCCAGAGTCTCCGCCTCCCAAAGCGGCTCCCCGGGTGTCGAGCCGGAGCCCACCCTTTTGTGTGTCACCTCCATGGCATCGGACGCAGTTCTCTTCGAGGATCGGTTTGACATGAGTCTGGAAGGTTAACGGGCCAGTGTCAGTTGGTGGAGGTTTGGGTAATTGTGCCTGAACATAAGCTTGGTCATTTGCACTTAGACTAGCTAAGGGAACCACGATCACCTTAGCATCCACCTTCCGTTTCAGGTGAACATTTCCGTCAGCAACTTGGATGAGTTCAGCATAGATTTGAAACTTCCCGGTAGCGTCCGCCCACATCCTGAAGGAGTTGGTTTCATCCGCCAAAAGGGTTTGAACATATGCCTGATCCTTTGCACTGAGTGCTTTCAAAGGGACTGTAATGAGCTGGCCATCGGGCTTCTTCAACCGGACATTTTCTCCGTCCAGATCAACAAAGTCAGCCTGAATCTGAAACTCACCGGAAGCATCCGTCCACATCCTTGAATCAGCAAAACCTGGCGACAAGGATACCGCAAACACAAGACTGAGCACCAACCACTGGCCCTTCCTGAAAATCATCTGCAGACTCCGCACGTTCATTACTTCTTGGATGTATCCTTTGTCTTGGCCTTATTCTTCCCTCGGACGTAGGGCAACATTTCAAACACAGGAAACTGAGAGGACAATTCTTTTCGGATCGCAGCATAGTCAGGATTGTCCGGTTGGTTGGTTCATTCATTGGGATCCTGACAACGATCATAAAACTCTAGTGAACCATCTCCATCGCAAATAAGTCGATATTGCTCAGTGCGGATGGAGATGTGTTACTGGTAAGCCGTCAGAACCGGTTCGGAACGAGCGGCATTGGGATTTTTGAGCATCGGCAACAGGGATTGCCCAACCACGCAATCCGGCGTCTCTATTCCCTTTTACTAGCAAACCATTTTCCGTGTACCCAGACTTCCATGGAGCCACGCCGCGGGGAAGCCACACATCAATTCGAGAAGTTTTCCCATTCTTCAGTACCATAATTAAACAAAAACCCATCTTCAGCAATCCAACCCCAAGACATATCATCAAACAAAAACACATATGGATAAGATTCATTGCTGGTCCAGAACCATCCATGGGATGACTTCCAGATCCAAAGATTATTGGCATCGCTTCCTGCAAAGTACAGCCAACCATGATCCACGTGATAAACCCATGGATACTTCAAGGAATTGAATATGCCGAACCATTCAAGTAGGTACCATTCCCACCCAAGGCTGATGGCGTCATCCCAAATGGTTTGAACATCGGGCCAATTGGGTTCATTGGGTGCTGCTTCAACAGTCAGCACCTGGGACACATCTGAGGCGGGCAGATAGGTGGCATCGCCGGCCTGGCTGGCAGTGATCGTGGTTGTTCCTTCGCCAACGATGGTAACAGTATTGCCGCTCACCGTCGCGACATTGGAATCACTGCTGGCGTAGCTGACCGGCAACCCGCTGCTGGCTGTGGCAGCCAACAGGAAGGACTCATCCGAGTCCTCTTTTGTCGGCAGGGTTGCAAAGCTAATGCTCTGTGCCTGGCGACTTGTGTCTGGGTCAGTCGAAATACTGCTGGTGGTGACCATCAGCAGGGGTGGATTGGAGCGGGTGTGGCTGTTGAACTCCACTGCCTTCTGGGTGAGTTGATCGTCTTCGACCCAGAGGGTAATGTATTGATCGGAGTCGGCGAATTTTGCCGCCACGTAGTCAGTCACATCGAACTCGTAATACTGCCCCAGTTGGTCAACGTGCTGAACGGTGATTTTGTCGCCACGAGTGGGGCCGTTGTCCCAGGTGACTGTGGCTTCGCTCCAACTGTCCCCCCCGGCACGGTACACAGAGAGGGGTGTTCCTTCAGTCATAACCGAGGCCGTGTAGATCCGCAATTTGGCATCCCTGATTTCCAGGGCACTGAGATAGCTGGAAAGATCGAACTTGAAGATGCCGATAATTTGCACGGCTGACTTGCCATAGATTTCGACGTTGCTCGAGTTGGCCGGGGAAGTTGGAGAGCCTTGATGAAGCGAGGCATCTTCGAGAGCTTCCACGGAGCTGGTGGTGATCACTGCACCGGCAGTCACGTTAAGAGGCTCACTGGTGGTGGATTTGCCGTCGCTGTCTGTAGCGATGGCCGTCAGGGCATAGGCACCTGCGGTCGAAGGCTGCCATGAGGTGCTGTAGGGTCTGCTTGTATCAGTATCCACCAATTGGCCGTCGACCAAGAACTCGACACGGGTGACATTCCCATCAGGGTCGCTGGCATCGGCGGTGATCGCCACGACTTCATCAACCGCGAAGTTGGCCAGTGGCTCCGGTGCGGTAAAGGCGACAACCGGGGGCTTGGATCCGACGTGGATGTTGACTTCCTCAGAGGTGGTCAGGTTGCCGTCGGCATCCTTAGCCACTGCGGTGAGGATGTGAGCTCCGTCGGCCGGACTCACCCAGGCTAAACTGTAGGGAGAGGTGGTATCCACCCCGAGGGAGTTGGCACCAGCAAAAAACTCGACCTGGCTGATGCTGCCCGGCGAGCCAAGTTTGTTGCCTGCAGGATCGCTGGCGGTGGCCGTCAGAGTGATCGTGCTGCCGGAGTCCGGTTGGGTATCATCAACGGGGCCGGTCAGCGTCACCGTGGGCAGATGGGCTTGGTCGGTGGCCCATTGTTCCAGAGGTTCGTTGATCGAATCCTGTATTCTGACAGCATCAAAATACAGCGTCCTTTCATCCCGGATCTCCGTGTACATCCCAAATTTGAAATATCCGGAATCATCCTTGTGGAGTGTTGGCCCGGAGTATTCGAAGGCCAACTCTCCGTTCAGCCAGACGTTGATGGCACCGTCGGAGCTTTCAGAGTGTTTGACGTAATATTTCAGGTCATTCCATTGGCCGGGCTTTGCATAACCGATAAGGTCACCCTCATCCTCCTCACTTTCCCAGTGATGAACACTTCGGATGGTCAGCTTGTAATCACCCATGTTGCTCAGTCGAATTTCCGCGTTGGGGTTTCCGCCACCGTATTGTTTCCACTGGGAGATGACCGTTGAGAAGAGTGTGGCTTGGTCCCAAACCTCCTGGGGAGGAAGGAAGCTCAGGGAATAAAATCGCTCATCTCCCGGAGAAAAGGCGATGGAAGGCGGGGAGTTGGACAGTTCTACACGTCGGCTGTAATCCTGAGCAGTCCCATGGTTCCTGCCGTCCGCATAGAATTTCAGGACATGGTCCCCTTCCCTTGCCCATGATACATTTTGAGCGGTAATGTTGTGTAGAGCACTTGCCCGGTAGGGATCCCCGTTGAAATCGTCGACACTGCTACTTTCATTGATCGAGTAACTCTCCACCAAAGGAACCGGCTGTCCCGATTCTACCGTGCCAGTTTCACCTCCGACAAACAGGTAAAGATCGGAAGGAGGCTGGACGATAACCGTGAAGTTATAGTCCACAGTCTGGCCACCGGATGTGGCCCGGATGGTGATG
>CAYSOI010000095.1:5812-11713 GCA_964432425.1 uncultured Opitutales bacterium
GTTGACCGGCGTAACAGTGACGGTAAACGTGTCGTCCACAGTCTGGCCACCGGATATGGCCCGGATGGTGATGGTGGCACTTCCGTGGGCGTCGGGCTGGTAGTCAAGCGTGAGGGTATTGCCGGTGATGGTGGCCACCAACAGGGAAGGGTCGGTGTTGGCTTGAACCGACTTGGTGATGGCTGCGTCGTCATCATCGCTGTCGGTGAAAACGGCGGTGAGGTCGACCGTCGTGTCGGCCGCGTCTTCAGCCACGGTGACATCGGCGATGGCATTAGCAACAGACGGGACTGCGTCCTGAGGGGGAGGCTGGGAGATGGATACCGATGCGTTGTCGAAAAAGAACCTGCCGTAGCTCCCCCCGTTTCCGGAGTCGGGCGCCACCAGGATCAGACGGCCTTTCACGGTCTGGGCTGGAGAGGTCTGGGTGCCGGATATTTTTGTCCAGGCATCTACGATGACCGTGTCCGGGTCCAATGCAGCCACGACGAGGGTCGAACCAATTCGGGTGTTCGTCGCGTCATACCACTCCAGCTGCAACTCGGGTCTCCACCGGTTCCCGGCCCGATCGATCATCGCATCCACTGAAAGTATATAACTCTCGTTTGGGGTGGCTCCGAACTCCTGATAGACGAGGATGTTGTTCCACCGGGCTTTCAATGCCGTATTTCCCGTTCCGATGACGGAGTCCGTTGCGCTGTCGGTCAGCCAGATGTTTGGATCGCCGAGATCTTCACGGGTCCAATAGGCAACGTCCCAGTTCGGGTCCATCCACGGGCCGGGGGTTCCGATGCTGAAGTCGCCGTTGTTCAGGACGCCGTTGGGGGAGACGATGCGGACAGACACCGAGTCGGTTGCCCAGGCGCCTCCATTGTCGGTTACGGTGAGCTGGATCGTGTGTTCGCCATCGGGGAGGCGGACGGTGGGGGTTTCCCCCGTTGCGATCTGAATGCCGTTCCTGGTCCAGGCGTAGGTGAGCGTGCCGTCGTTGTCCAGAGAACCGCTCCCGTCCAGGGTGATATCTTCCCCCGCGAGCTGATCGCTATCCAATTCAAACTGATCCGCCCCCGCATTGGCGGTGGGAAGTTCGTTGCTGCCGGCATAAAAGACGGTGATGGCGACGGTGTGGGAGTCCAGCCGGAACTGGCTGTCGTCCGTGTTTGTCGGGGTCGTGAGGATCTCCGCCAGTCCTTCAAAACGAATATCGGAGACCTCGCCCATGGGAATGCCGTCCACCGGGGGAGCCCCGAGATAGCCGCCCGCCGTCGCCCATCGCTCATCCGCAACCAGTGCGTTCTTCACGGCGTCTTCGGTTGAAGCGGGAAGAACATTCACCTCCGCTTGTTTGCGGTAGGTTCCCGAGGATGTCTCCACCTCCACGGCATAGGTGAATTTGATCTCTCCCGAGGCATCGCCAAAGCGGGTGGAGCCGTTACTCCAATCGTAGAGTGAGAAATCCCACAGGGCCGGGGTGAGTTCGATATTGGTGATCCGTCCGTCCGCAACCGGAAAGCCTCGCTCATCGGTCAATGCGGTGGCCGACTTGGTCGCCCGAAAGAAATTATGAAGGGCGCCCGGCGCTCCTGAACCCGAATGAATCGGGAGATACACCCGCTTTGTATACGAAACGAAATCGGGATCTCCGGTGGCCGCGGTGGTATGGGTTTCGTCGGTGATTTCCGGGTCGAGCATCAGTTCGGCCTCTGTACCCTTGTATTGGGCATCCAGGTAAACGCGTCCGCGTGCAGTTTTTCCATTCGCCGTTGCGGTTACTTCGAAGGTGTAACTGCCCGGTGTATCAAAGAGGACGTCTACCGAAGCCGCGGTGTTCCCATTGGGAAAGGTTGCCGCGGCGGGCCCGTCCAGCAGTTGCCAGGCGTAGCTGACGGCGTCTCCGTCATCATCCACGGCGGAAGCCGAGAGCGTGCAGGTGTATCCGATCAGGGCGAGGGAGGGTTGCGCCTGCGGGCGGGTGACGAAAGCCGGCGGATAATCCTCCAGCGCATTCACGGTGATGGTGTACTCCTTGGTGCTCTGGTGGACGCCATCCGAGCTTTGGAGCGTGATCACCGACACGCCCTCTTCTCCGCTGGATGGTGTTCCGCTGAGGGTGCAACGCCCGTCGCCGTGATCGGTCAGTTGCAACCAGGAGGGCAGTGGTTGCGCCTGGACGGTGAGCGGGTCTCCATCGGCATCGGTGGACTGCAACGTAACGGAGAGAGTGTCGCCAACCGTGGCGGTTGTCTGGGTTCCCCCAAACCATTCCGGCGCATCGTTGCCCAAACCGCGTCGCAGTGCGGTCACGGGAATGGGCCGTTCGGTGATGCCCGGGCCCGCATAGGAGAGACTCCAGTCGCCACCGGAATTCTTATAGCAGTCCAGCAGAATCGGGTGCAGCCCGGCGCTGAGGGTGACGGGATTGCTGCTTAGGGTGTCCCGGTTAATCGTCAGCTTCTCAATGAGTACATTGCCGTCCACAGTCAGCCGCGTCCCGTTCTTCCCGGAAATGGTAAAGGTATAATCCCCGGGGCTGTCGATCTTCAGAAACCCGGTATAGCGATGACCGTAATAGTCTTCCTGGTTCCTCCATTTTTTTGAAGGGATCGAGACGGTTTCGGTGGTGGCGGGCGTCATGGATCCGAAATCGGGCAGCGACGCCCAGCCCGTGTCTGCGCTGTCGTAAATGGACAAATTCAATCCCGCCTGCGAGTGGCGCGTCATGCCGACTGCTTCCATGACCGCATGGATTTCGGGGTTGTTCATGAACACGTTCCAGATCAGGCCGGAACGATGATTCTCGATCACCGCGGGCAGCATCTGGCTGTCGATACTGCTGACTATGGTGGCGAAGTCGTTTCTGTCGTAATTATATCCAAAGGAAAACCCGAAGGCGTTGTAGATCTTGTGCTGGTAGGTGTCATACAGGTGACGGACGGCGGGGATACTGATCTCCGGCGCGTAGGGCAGCATGCCGAGAGGGCCGAGGGGGCTGATGTTACCGCTGTCGCTTGTAACCGGCCGGTCGTGGCTGTATCCGGTGTCGGGCAGGACAATCGCATTTTGCCCCCATTCGTTGGAGCTGTAGTTTGAGTAGCCGCCGGGATTTTCGATGTGGTACTGGCGGTGGGCGAAGGCGACATTGCGCGCGTTGTCGAAGTAGTTGCCCTGGTCGTCACGGAAACGGGGGTCCATGGCCGAAAAGCTCATGTAATCGTAGAACAGGGCCCGTTCCAGTTTGCTGATCCAATGGCGGTAGCCATAAATGGATTCTCCATTCACGTAAGGTCCCCAGCCGTCATACCAGCGTTCGGTGGGAATCGGATGGGTCGGGGAGCCGATGGAAAGCAAATAGGAGATCGAGCTTTCGTGGTAGCCCGCAATCGGAATCGTCCAATTTCCATCTGCGTCCTGCCCCCACCAAAGGTGTGTGCCATCGGTTTCGGATTCCCGCAGGGCGTAGGTCCAGTCGATGCCTTCATAAATGTCGGTGGCGAGTTGACGCAGTTCGGTTTCAACGGGTCCCGTGCCGTTAAAATAGGCGCGGCAGGTCAAGATGCCCTGCATCAGGAACGCCGTTTCACTGATGTCGCAGGTGTCGAAGGTTCTCCCGGAACTTGTGGTTCTTTTCCCGGTGCGATTGTCGATCACCAAGCCGTAAATGCCGTGATGCCGATCCGTATGATAGTAGAGAAAACGCATCGCCAGACGCATGCGCTCGGCGGCTTCCTCCCGGGAGAGGTAGCCGCGCTCCACCAACACCGGCAGCGAGGTCATCGAGAACCCCATGCCTCCGGATTGGCTTGAGCCGGGGAACAAGGTGGGGCCGTTGAAAACCCCCATGCCACTGTAGGGGTAAGCGGTCTGCCAATAAAAACACCCGGTGGCGATTCCCACCCCCGCGAGAAATTCGTCATCCGTTTCCGCACGGGGAGTGACGCTGACGATGTCCGACAAATACGTATTGCCGTTCACCAAAGCTTCCACCCGATAGTCGTAAGCCGTTCCATTGGTGACATCGAAGTCGCTGTAGGCCGGGAACTTGGAGTTGATTCCATAGGCATCCGTAGGTGGCGACAAGGCGGCAAACTGCCCCGTCCCGGCGAGTGCGCGGTAGACGGTGTAGGAAGCGCCGCTGTTCGACCACAAGGGCGTCCAACGCAGATCACACCGCTTCTCGTGACCGGTAGCCCGGTGAATGACCGGGATGAGCGAGGTGCGCCGGAAGTTGTCCAGGGCCATCGAGCCGGAGTCGTTGACCGTGAAACTCAGGACGAACTCACCACCGACGCCGTCGTTCACTATGTCCTCGGTTCGGAAACAAATCAGATTCCATCGGTCATCCAGGACAGTTCCCCTGGCGGAAACTTCGCCGATGAGCGGATGTGTCAGCGTCATGTCGGACGGGAGTTCCCCCCCTTCAGCAACAAAGACGTCCATCTGAAGTCTGTCGCTGCCAGACAGCTCGAACAGATCCTTTCGATAATCAATCGTCAGCGAATAGGTTCCGGCTGCCGGCCAACTGAGAACCAGGCTGCGCTCCCCTTCAACCACATACGACAACCCGGGGTCCCCACTCTGGCCGAAGGACATCGTAAGACCACTACTGGCCGCGAATTGGATGCCTGTGGGTGTGGCCTCATTGAATCCGCAAAGGGTTTGCTCTTCGTGCGCCGCAATCTGGTGGGGGATCAAGGTCAAAATGACGGCTGCGAATCCAACTGCCGCAGCCCAAAGCTGGTATGCAGGGAATGTCCGCGTCGAATGTGGTTCGAAATTTTTCATACTAGTGGATCAATTTTATTGTGGTCTGGAATTACGGGTGTTTTAGAAGTTGCCAATGAGGGAGTTGCAGGCGGAGGCCAATGTTGGTGGATTTACTTATTCTCTTAATGGTTATAATTAAATCTCGAATTATTCTTGAGCACACAATTACATGCTTTGCAGAAAGCTTCAATCGCATGGGGAGAGATTACGGATCAATCTTTAATCAGAGGAGTCCCTTTTCTTGGTGAGAGAAAGCCACAATCAAATCAGTTGTAATGGGCTCTGTGCTGAGACAATCCCTGCATTTGAAAAAGCCATGGATGAATGAACTCTCATGACTTCACTAATGGTTGGATTCACTCCAAGAATGAGGGGCTTGTGGTGAAAGGAATTGCTCTCATTGTTTTGTCCATAGGAATAACACACAGCATCCCACTGTTTGGCCTGAATGTTATTTAGGTGGTGTAGGTGTGAGCCGGTAGACATTTCCCATTCCTTTAGCATCCGATATGCCAATTACGAAGGGAAGTATTCCCGAAAGCCTTCGATCCCTTTGTGAAATAAGCGTTGCCCCATTCTTTTTATGCTATCAGAGGGAGAGGTTCGCATTCTGTGAGCCAGTAAAAATTACTGCATCCTGTAGGTTTTACATGACACTTATGCATAAAATCTTACCGAACTTGCAGTAGGATTGGTTTGGTGGCTCAATTGTTCTGAGTCCCGATAGATAGGTCTATATTGTGGGTATTCGCCCGCATTTCTCTGACGCGTTTGGATTTCAACGGGATTGGTTTCGGATAAAGATCAATCCCCAACGATTATCCACAGATGACGCAGAGTCCGGCTGACCAGATAAGAGTTTTCACTTGTCACCCAAGGGAAGTGCGAAACAATTCTGATGATTGGCAATGCACATCACGCTTAAGATTCTTTCACCTGCTTCAGAGCCACGTTTGGATCATACCGCCGACAAGCTTGTGAACTCGGGGCATTCAAGACATTATCGAAGACTGTCTTCAAGCATTGCCTCTGCATTTCATAGGTTTGCCGCGACTTGTTGGCTGAGTATCCATTTCCTTCTCCCAACCCAAACCCAAGCCACGGCAGACGAGGAATTCTTCCAATCCTTCCTGCAAT
>CAYSOI010000096.1:0-11686 GCA_964432425.1 uncultured Opitutales bacterium
ATTCGTTACACCCAGTATCCTGATTATTACTTTTGTTTGATTCTGAGGGTTGATAATTAAGGATTACACGATATTGTGTAATCTATGTCGGCTCAAACAAGATCTCCTAGCAGAAGCGGCAAGCTTGCCTCGCCCCCTGCTGTGGAAGATCGGCCCTTACTCAGTGAGGAGAATGCAGGGGCTTTGATGCGATTGTTTAAGGTGTTTGCCAGCGATACAAGGCTCAGGCTATTGCATGGTCTTGTACGAGAAGAGGAATTGTGTGTTTCGGAAATGGCCGATGCGTTAGACATGAAGCCGCAAGCGGTTTCCAATCAATTGCAGCGGTTGGTGCTCCGTGGCATTCTGGCGACGCGACGAAATGGTTCGAACATTTACTACCGTGTGGTCGATCCTTGTGTCCCTGTGTTGTTGGAGCATGGCCTTTGTCTGATAGAATGCTGCCCAGAGGAACCCAATCACTTGGAGGAATAGGAAATGAACAAAATACATAAGGCGATATTCGTCATCCATTTTGGAGCCTTTGCTTGTCGGGCGTTAGCTCAGTCAGGTGATTCTGTGCCGCTTGCCCTCTCTCCGTTTGATGTCCGGCAAGCATCCGAATTACAGCAGCATTGGGCAAAACAGATTGGACGGGAGTTGACCCATAAGAACTCCATTGGAATGAAGATGGTATTGCTGCCGCCTGGGGAGTTTACGATGGGGCGTACAGAAGAGCAATTTGATGAGCTTCTGAAGTTTGTGGAAAACGATCCCAAAATGCACAAACATCGAGGCGGGTTTATTACGTGGTCTATGTTGATGATGCCTGCACATCGAGTAAGGCTCACCAAACCCTTTTACATGGGTGCTACCGAAGTGACCGTCGGGCAGTTTCGAAAATTCGTGGAGGCGACCCACTACAAGACCGAGGCGGAACGGGGCCTTGTGCATGGAAAGCCCTACAAGGGGCGACGTCCACTTTCTACCTGGCGAAAGCCCATGGCATGGCGTAAGCCCCCACTGAAGCAGCATGATGAGGAGCCTGTGATCCATTTGTGCTGGAATGACTGTGTGGCGTTTTGTGAATGGTTGAGCAAGGCAGAAGGCGTAGAGTATGCACTTCCCACTGAAGCGGAATGGGAGTACGCCTGTCGTGCTGGAAGTACGACGCCATGGAGCTTTGGTGGCTTTGCTAGTGACAGTGGTAAATACGCCATCTGGTCGGATGGTGGCCAGAAGTTTGATCGTCCTCAGAGAGTTGCTCAGCGGCAGCCAAATGCTTTTGGCCTGTATGATATGCACGGCAATATGTGGGAGTACGTTGCGGACTGGTGGCATCGCCTTTCCTACAAAGATGCACCGCTGAATGACCCGACTGGTCCGGAGTTACAAAGTGAAAAGAATGACCAGCGGCGGATCATTCGCGGTAGCTCATTTGACTGGGGGCGTTGGGGTGGTGATTCTGCCTATCGCATGCGGATCACTCAGCGGTCCAACCAACATCCACACATGAGTTTTCGGGTCGTGATGCGAATCCAGAATGTGAAGGGTGTATCACCAGCAGTGGAACCGGATTTAGAGCGGAGGAAGCAACGGCGAGATCCTGGAGTTGGCTCTGAGCAGGTAAAGGCCGCACTCAAGGCAGGTAGAATCCAAAAGAAACTGGAGAAGGAACTGACCATCGAGTTGGCCCGTGGGGTGGAAATGCCTTTTGTTCTCATTCCTGCTGGCTCTTTCTTAATGGGCTCGGAAAAAGGATCTTACGATGAACGGCCACTGCATCGTGTTGTCGTGTCGAAACCCTTCTTTATGGCCAGATATGAACTCACCCAGTCGCAATGGGAAGCAGTCATGGGCAAGCACAAATGGTTGAGCCAATTGACCGATGGTGACAACAGAATGTCGGGTCCAACCAAGGCAATGAATGTTTTGAGTTGGAACGACTGCCAGAAGTTCATCTCCAAATTGAAGAAAAAAGTCCCGGAGTATTCGTTTTCCCTGCCAACCGAAGCTCAATGGGAATATGCCTGTCGTGCAGGCAGTACAACGGAGTTTCATTTTGGTGACGATCCGGGCCAGTTGACAGATTATGCGTGGTTCCAGGGCAATATGAATTGGCCGGGTCAGCCAGGATTCCAGGGCAAGGCGTTTTATCACGATGTTGGTGAAAAGAAACCAAACTCCTGGGGATTATTCGATATGCACGGAGGTGTCTGGGAATGGTGTGCAGATCGATACAACGCTGATTATTATTTTGTTTCAGAGTTGGTGGATCCGGTCGGGCCGAAAGATGGTCGTTTCCGTGTGCTTCGGGGTGGCTCGTGGTTTCGATATGCAAAGTATACTCGCAGTGGTTACCGACGTTTTTTTCATCCTGAGGGCAGTAGCGGAGGTGTTACTGCATGGATTAATGACTTTGGTTGCCGACTGGTGATCAACCTGGATGAGGATTCTCAACCTGCCAGGACTACACAAGAGAGAGGGAGAAATCTGCCCCAAGTTCAGCTTGCGGAAAACCTGGTTAAGTATGAAGCCAATCCTGTACTTGATGTCGGTAAGAAGGGTGACTGGGATGAGAAGAACTGTGGCTGCTTTTCGGTCGATCAATTCAATGGTCGTTTGCATCTCTACTACATGGGTTCTGGCAACCACAACTCTTGGCGGATCGGCTTGGCTAAGTCTGATGATGGCATTCACTGGCAACGGCAGTTGTCGAACCCCGTGTTGAGTACGGGTAATGCTGGAAGCTGGGATGATCGTGCTGTGTCGATGCCCTACATCGTCAACGATGGTAAATCCCTTTGTATGATTTACAGTGGTTCTGGAAAAGGCGGTGGTTTTGGATTGGCCATGTCTGCTGATGGAGTGAACTGGACTCGCCATGGAAAGAAACCTCTGCTTCGGGGCATTGGAGGCAGTATGGACCCTTGCTTACGCAAAATTGATGGCCAATACTCCCTCTGGTATTGCGGGAAACAAGGTGGTTCCTATCGAATCTTCCATGCTACCTCGGCAGACGGCATTAAGTGGACGAAACACAGGCAACCGGTTTTGCCACTGGGTGGAAAGGGGGACTTTGATGAAGCCTCCCATGCGGGTCCAGTTGTCTTGAAGGTGGAAGACGTTTATTACTTATTCTATATCGGTGGTAGTTCCCAGGGCTGGAAAGCTGGACTGGCAACATCCATGGACGGGATTCATTGGACGAAGTCACCTGCCAACCCCATTCTGAATGTTGGAGGCAAAAACGACTGGGATGGCGGCTCGATTCTCAGCATTGATGCATTATGGATGAAGGATCGTTTTCATATCTGGTACGCTGCTCATTCAATGCTGGATGCCGGCAAGCCCGAAAGTGAGCAGACTATTCGTATCGGCCATGCCGTAAGCAATTTGCAACTCCCCTGAATCTGCGGTTATCTTTCACAACCCTTTCGGATAAGGTTGTCCTTGTGTCTCCCAGAACCTCTATTACTTCGCAGACAGACTTTCTATGAGACGTGTTTTCTTCATGTTGGCAACTGCTTCAGTGGCATTCTTGAATCTTGATACTGTGACCTCTTTTCGGAATATACTGCAAACTCTTGTGCTGACAGTCCTTGGTGTGGCTGTCCTGTCTGGTGAAGAACAGTTGCTGGAGACCGATTTGCTGATTGTTGGGGGTGATGAAGCTGGATGTGCGGCTGCAGTACAGGCGGCGAGGCTGGGAGTTGAGAAGATCATCCTGACCAATGATGTACAATGGCTGGGTGGCCAGTTCAGTACACAGGGAATTGGTCCAGTTGACGAATGGACTCGAGTGGATGGGCGGACCTGCAACTTTCCGCGTAGTGGACCCTTCCTGGAGATCATCAGGAAAATCCGTGCCCACAACCGCAAAACTTATGGCATTGGGAGCCCTGGAAATGCCTGGTGTGGAACAGAGACAATTGAGCCTCGGACAGGAGCCCGAATTTTTGAAGAATGGTTGGGTGATTATTCTGACCAGATCAAAGTACTCAGACCTTGGCGTCCAGTGGGTGTCGATGTGCAAGGCAACCGAGTGAGAGGTGTTCGTTTTGAAGACCCGACGAAATCTGAACAGTCCTTAAGAATCATGGCGAAGCTTGTAGTGGATTCCTCCGACTGGGGGGATGTGATTCGTCGGAGTGGGGCCAGTTACATGGCTGGACCGGATTTGAAATCCCGATTTTCCGAACCCGGAGCTCCCGAGAAACTGGAAGAAGGTGGTCATCAGGAAATGAACCCGATCACCTGGTGTCCGATCTTGCGGGAAACTGTACCGCAAGCGGATTCTCTCATTCCCAAACCCGTTCGATACGACCGGCGATCCTTTGCTCTTTGGGATGCGGACTGGTCCAAATGCTGGCGGGACTGGGATGGAAGTGGCGGTATCTACAATGCTGCTGGTTGGTGCATGTACACAAGTCGTCGGATGGTCGACCGATACCACAACGGGTTGAAGCAAGGCACGGAAGCAGTGATCCTCAATTGGCCAGCTCATGACTATCCTTTGAGCACTCTTCCGCAGCATGTGGTCGATGCCTTGGAAAAAGATGAAGTCGGGGCATCCAGGAAGAACATTGTCGACATGACCTATCGGCAGCGGGAGATCGTATATGAAGATGCCAAGCAACGGGCACTGGAGTTTGTTTACTATCTTCAGACAGTCTGGTTCAAACGGGATGGCGATATCCCGCAAAGTTTTCGGTACATGAAACTGGGTGATGATTTTGGTACGGCAGACAAGTTGCCTCCCAAGCCGTACGTTCGGGAAGGTTTGCGACTGGATGCCCTGCATATCGTACGGGAGCAGGATGTGCGGACTGAACACGAACAACCCGGTTGGGCAAAAGTGATGGTCCCGGATGGTGTTTTCGGCTGGCAGTTCAGTCTGGATTTTCACCCGACGCGTCGCAAGTTTGTCGATGACGACCCGACCCAACCTTGGGAGGGCAAACACCATGGTACCCGCAATTGGTCCACCCATGCGGATCGATCGATGTTTCCATTGAGAGGTTTGGTTCCTGTCGAGATGGATGGACTTCTTGGTTGTTCCAAAAACATCGGTGTCAGCAGCATGGTACAGTCTGCCCTCAGACTCCATGGGCAGATGATGCATGTCGGGACTGCTGCCGGAACTGTTGCGTGGTTGGCTTTACATGAAGGTGTACAGCCAAGGGAAGTTGCGACTACACCAAAGTGGGTCCGTGAAGTGCAGCTCAAGCTGGTAAGCGGGGCAGGTGGACCGGGAACTCTGATTTGGCCATGGCATGATCTTGATCCCGATGATGCCCATTTCGAAGCCGCTAATATGCTCACCATCGCAGGCATATGGAAACCTGATCCGGATAGCCTCTTTTTCTCTCCCCACCAAATTGTGACTCATGGGGAGCTAGCTGGCATTATTGCACGGTTATCACAATCCAAGTCACCAGCTATTGAAAACGAAGCAGCCGAAGCCACCTGGGGAACGCTTCACCAATGGTTGTTGAATGCAAAGCTCGAATCCTTCCCTTCGTTGACCGGGAAGAAAGAATACAAGGACCAGAAGCTGACCAGAGCACAATGTATCGACTTTCTGTATCGAGTTCACCTTCGTAGTGAAGTTGCCCAACATTCCGCGGGGCAGGAGTAGGGTGGAATTTGGATAGGTTGGCAATGAACTCATAGTGAAACTTTTCTCCTTTTTGAAATGTGCATTTGCACTGGCGGCAGTCTTGCTTCCCGCAAATTCACTCCTGGTTGCTGATTCCAGCGACACGATCACGTTTCCATTAAGGACTCGTGACGCCGAGGATCGTGTTCACATAGAAAAGGTACAGGTACAAGGTTCCGAGTTGGCCGTGGTTGTCATGGACATGTGGGATAATCATTGGGATCCCAACTGGGTTTCTCATGCAGGATCCAGGGCAGAAGCCATCAACCAATTTCTGCATAGAATTCGAGCGAAGGGTGGGGTCGTCATTCATTCACCAACCAATCTCATCTGGGGCTACGGGGGACATGTTTACAAGCACACCAAACAATGTCAGGCCGCCCAACAGGTTCCTGAGTCAACTGTGCCTCCGGACAATGGTTTCATGCCCAAACCTTCACAGCTGTGTCCTTGGGGCACAACCCGAACTGTAGGTGGGAAGGCCTACCAGATGGATGGCAAACCTGCGTCGAATCCAAATCTGCTCTCCAACCAGTGTATCGGGATTGATATTGAAGCGGAAGATTACATCACTGGCGAATGGGGGACGTTGCAGGAAGCTTGGAATATTCTCCAAAAGCATCAGACGAAATATGTGCTTTATGTTGGCGGAGCGACGAACATGTGTCTGATTGCCAAACCTATCGGGCTGAGGCACTTGAAGGCTCGTGGAATAAAGACCGTGCTGGTGCGGGATTTGGCCATTGCCTGGAGTGATCCGTATCATTGGAATCAACGAAATGAGAAGCTTCCTGAGTCCTGGCAATACTCTCCATTGAAAGCCGATGCTTTTGTCGCCGACTGGATTGAAAGTAAGATGTCACCTGCTGTCACCAGCGACTTTCTTTCCGGCCCAGTTCCGCATACTTTGAAACTGGTTTCCGCTACCGCGACCTACTCCACCAGCAGGTACGAAGTTACCCACGCCATTGATGGATCAACCACCCGGCACAATGGTTGGGGAATAATGGATCGTCCAGGCAAGGAAAGCTCTGCCGTGTTTGAGTTGGCCGAAGAAAGTGACAATCAATGCAGTGACCGGCTGGATTTTGTGCTCCAGTTTGCCAGTCATGATAAGACCTGTCTATTGGGCAAGTTTCGGATCTTGGTAACCTCGGATGATCGTGCCCGTTTTGCCAATGGCCAATCCAATAACGGCCATGTCGATGCCAATTGGACGGTCTTGAAGCCGACCAGTGCCCGAACGTTGAGTACGGCCACGAAGTTGGAGATCGGAGAGGATGGCGTTGTCACCTGCCAAACTGACAAGACTCCCGACTTCGATTGCTTTTACATTTCGGCAGACAATCCTCTCGGTCACAAAGTCACCGCGTTCCGTATTGATGCAATTCCAGATCCTTCCTTGCCTGAAGGTGGGCCTGGCTTATCCCCGAACGGCAGCTTTGTCCTTGGTGAAATCAATGTGCGTACCTGGCGTCCAGAAGAAGCCAAATCTCCTTGGGAACTCCCTGAACGCAAGGACGACTTTCATGTCTTTCTTTTGATGGGGCAATCGAACATGTCCGGTGGTGGTGTGGTGCAAGCGAAGGATCGTGAGCTGACTCCCGGTGTGTTGTTTATCCCGCCGAAGTTGGAGGATTGGGAGCCAGCATCACACCCTTTGAATCGACCCGCCAGAGGATTCGGGCTTGGTCTCTCGTTTGCAAAAACTTACCAGAAGAATCATCCCGGCGTTACAGTTGGCTTAATTCCTCTTGCCCGAGGCGGAGCGGAGATCAATCGACTCCATAAGGGTACGGATGTCTATGCGGAAGCTATGAAGAAAGCAGGGGTCGCCAGAAAAAATGGAGTGATCAAAGGAGTCCTCTGGCACCAGGGTGAATCCGATACAGTTCATGAGCATCTGTCCAAGAGCTATGAATCAAAATTGCACTCTCTGATAAACGATGTAAGAACGGATCTTGATGACGCATCACTTCCGTTTATCGTAGGCGACCTGGCACCGGAATACGGGATGGGCAAAGCTCACAATGCACCGGCCTTTCGGGAGCGAATTCAAAAAGTTCGGTCTGTCTTGAAAAGCCTCCCGGCCAAGATTCCATTTACTGGTTTTGCTGCATCCAAAGGAGGGGTGACATCGGACAAGGTGCACTTTATTCGTGAATCCTACATCATGCTAGGTGAACGCTATGCTGCGGCATATGAAAAGGCTCGGAATGACAAGCTTACCCAACCCAAATCCACAGGTTGGGATGCCGCCGTTGCCTCAATCTCCAAGATGCATGCTGCTGATGGGCTGGAAATCAAATTGTTCGCCGCTGAACCCATGATCCGTCAGCCGGTAACGATGACTGTGGATGATCGTGATCGAGTCTGGGTGATTCAATATTTGCAATATCCGGAACCTGCAGGACTGAAGAAGGTCTCGGGTGATCGATACGACCGTATTCGCTATGATCAAGTTCCCGCTCCTCCACCTCACGGACCACGTGGAGCAGATCGAGTCACCATCCTTGAAGACACAGACCAGGATGGTCGAGCGGACAAGGCGGTCGACTTTGTGGACGGGCTGAACATCGCTTCAGGATTGGCCCTTGGTCATGGTGGCGTATGGATTCTGCAATCTCCCTATCTTTTGTTTTACCCGGATCGTAACCAGGATGACATACCTGATGGAGACCCTGAAGCACGTTTGGTAGGTTTCGGATTAGACGATGCACACTCTGTCGCTAACTCCTTGCAATGGGGGCCGGATGGATGGCTTTACGGAGTTCATGGCAGCACAGTTAATGCCAACGTTCGAGGCATCAAGTTCCAGCAAGGAATCTGGCGATATCACCCGGAGACAGATCGCTTTGAATTGTTCTCTGAGGGCGGCGGGAACACGTACGGACTCGACTTTGATCGGTACGGAAATGCTATTGCCGGGACCAACTTTGGTTTACCTGGACTCCACCAGATGCAAGGAGCCTATCATGTGAAGAACTTTGGAAAACACGGGGCTCTACATAATCCATATACCTTTGGCTACTTCGGGCACATGCCTCATTCGGGTACGAGCATCGGTAAGCTCAGCGTCGGTGGTGTCTTTTATGCTGCGGAGCAATGGCCGCAACGTTTTCACCATAAATTCATCACTGCCAATCCTCTGAATCATGCTTTGTATTCGATTGATATTCGGCCACGTGGTTCGACTTTTACATCGCACTTTCAGGAACGTTTGGTTTGGAGTGATGATCCGTGGTTTCAACCTGTGGATATGACCATTGAAGCAGATGGCTCCCTTCTTGTTGCAGACTGGTACGACGGTAACATCAACTATCAACGAACTTATCGCAACCGCTCTAACTTCGACCCGAAACGTGGTCGCATCTACCGTATCGTTGGGGCGGATTCATTTCCCAAAACACAATCGAAAACACACGAATCCAACATCTTTCATCCCAATGTTCACATTGCCCGTAGAGCGTTGCAAAAGCTGGCGGAACAGGGTGACCCATCTCTCGCAACCAAGTTTGCAGAACAACTCACCAACGCTGACAACGAAGAGCGGGCAGTCCGCTCTCTATGGTCTCTGAACCTATGTCAAAGTCTGGACTCCAATGAGAAGCTTGCCATCCTCGGGCTGCAACATCACTTCCCGATGGTAAGAGCCTGGACTGTCAGACTTCTGGGAGATCACAACCAGGTGAGTACATCCATCGCCAAACAACTGATCCTGATGGCAGGAATTGACTCCGATGTACGAGTCCTTTCCCAACTGGCTTGTACTGCAAAAAGATTGCCTGCCAAAGACTGCCTCGCCATCACCAGCCAACTTGCCAAGCAATCCAAACACACTGCAGATTCATATTTTCCGCTTCTTCTCTGGTGGGCGGTTGAATCCAAGTCGGTAAGCCATCGGAATCTTATTCTGGAGTGGTTGGGGAATCCTGATGTCTGGAGCCAACCGCTGATGTCCCAGACCCTCATTCCGCGTCTTGCCAGGCGTTATACAGCCGAAGATAACGACATCGGTTTTGAAACGTGTGCTCAACTATTGGCACTGGCTCCCTTATCTCGGGATGTCGAACGTGTTATCGGAGGTATGGAACAACAGCTTCAGGGCCTTAAACAAGGAAAGGTGCCCGACGCACTTCGTGAACCGCTGGCCAAGTTGTGGAAGCGAAAGGACCATCCGCTGTCATTGGTTCTGTTTACATTAAGGATGGGCAGCGATGCAGCTCTCTCTGAGGCAACTTCACGCATCAAGGATCCTTCCGTTCCGCAAGCAGATCGCATCCGGCTCATCGATACCATTGGTCAGACTACTCACCAAGCTGCCTTACCTACTTTGCTGGATCTTTTGCAACCTCCGAACAAAGATCCGATCCGATCGTCCGTCCTCACCGCCATTGCCAGATACAATGTTCCTGAAGTGGGTTCTCAAATTATCAAACATTACACCGGCTTCCCGAAACAACTGCGGGACGAAGCCAGACAAATTCTTTACAGCCGAGCAATCTGGACGACCCAATTCCTGGAATCCATTGATCGCAAAGATCTTTCTCCGTCTGAGATTCCATACCAGGAGTTACCTTCGCTTCAGACCCATTCAACACCAACCATTCGCAACCTATTGCGAAAGCACTGGGGAAGCATCCGCTCCAACACCTTGCAAGAGAAACGTGACCGGATGCTGGAAGTTGGGCGAATCGTTCTTGCGGATACAGGAAATCCCGAGCTTGGCAAAACGCATTTCACCACCCGTTGTGGCATCTGCCATCGTTTTCAGGGTGAAGGTCAAGCCATCGGTCCTGATCTGACACCTTATCCCCGGCATGATTTGTCGTACCTGCTTTTGCACATCATCGATCCCAATGCAGTCATTCGTCCAGAGTATCAAATGGTGACGATTCATACCAAAGATGGTCGAGTCCTTGCTGGTCCACTGACAGAATCCACTCCCCAAACGCGTACCCTGATCGATCTGCAAGGTAAACGTATCATCATTGCACGGGAGGACATCCAGCAACTCAAAGAGTCCGATGTCTCACTCATGCCGGAACGGCTTCTGTCAACTTTGAAGCCCATTGAAGTCCGCGACCTCTTTGCATACCTTCGTTCCAATACCACCGAACCTCTCAGCAATGATTTAACCTCCCTCTCGGGGCGACATGAATCCTTCGATTCCCCGTCAAAGTCCTGGCAGATCGTTGACAATGGTTCCGTATCCTCTCCAGAACATCAATCCAACGGTGGCCATCCTGGTGGTTGGCTTCAACTCAATGACGCCAGTGGTGGAAGGATGGCCATTGATCTTCCAAAGTCCTGGCTTGCTGAACTCCAGAGAAACAATGGGGGCATCCTTTCTTTCGATGCTAGAACGGTTGATCCTAAAAATGGTCGCCCTCATGCAGACTTTGGTTTGATCGAAATCACAGGTGCAGGAAGAACACTACGAGTGGATGTAGCCACTTCCAAACCTAATGTGCCTTCCATAAACTGGACAAACTACAGCGTTTCCTTAGAGGCCAAAACCTTCCGAATCTCTGATGCTGACTGGCAGAATGTGTTGGGAAATCTTACCAGCACCCTTATCCGGCTCGAAGGTTATGCAGGGGCGAATGAAGTGATGGGTTTGGATAACTTATCTCTACGATCAAGATAATGTCCACCTCTGTCCTGTACGATTATACTATCTCTCATAATAATTTTCCAAAACTCTTTAGGACTAACTGGAGGGGCGGTTTCCTAACCGCCCGTGCTTTATGCGGTTAGGAAATCGCCCCTCCGAGAATTTCGTCATGAAATATGAAATTCCTTTAGAGAACCACTGTAGTCCTTTGTGTTATTAAGGTGCAGGTAATGCCCGATCTACGACAGTTTGCATAATCCTAGATTCAGCTGTTGGGAATTGGGCAAAAAGCTAACTTCCCTGATGAAACCAGGAGTATTGGAGTAATGGAATGATGGAATGGACTCACCCTTGGGTGAACATGATCCTGTACTCCAACTCTCCATCATTCCAGCACTCCACTAACTTCTCATTGATTCGTGTAAGTT
>CAYSOI010000097.1:0-5295 GCA_964432425.1 uncultured Opitutales bacterium
TGGTCGATGCCGAGGCAATGGAGGATGGTGGCGTGGAGGTCGTGAACGTGTACAGGATCAGAGGCGATGTTGTAGGAGAAGTCATCGGTGGTGCCGTAACTCATGCCGGGCTGAATGCCACCTCCGGCCATCCAGATGGTGAAACATCTTGGGTGATGGTCCCGGCCATAGTCATCTTTGGTAAGTTTGCCCTGACAGTAGGCGGTTCTTCCAAATTCGCCGCCCCAAATGACGAGGGTTTCATCGAGCAGTCCCCTTTCCTTTAAATCTGTGATCAAGGCTGCGGAGGCCTGGTCAGTCGACTTGGCACGTTCCCGGATTTTCGGCGGCAACTCCGTGTGATGATCCCAGCCGCGTTCGAAGAGTTGAACAAACCGAACGCCCCGCTCAGTCAATCGCCGGGCCAGTAAACAGTTATGGGCATAGGTTCCTGGTGTTTGAGCATCTTCACCGTAGAGGTCGAATGTCTTCTTGGATTCGGAAGATAGATCCAACAGTTCCGGCACACTGGACTGCATCCGAAAAGCCATTTCATATTGGGCGATCCGAGTCTGAATTTCCGGGTCCTGAAATTGCTGGTAGCGAAGGGTGTTCAGCTTTTTGAGATCATCCAACATGTGACGGCGAAGATCGGAATCGACTCCCTTGGGATTGGAAAGATACAGAACAGGATCTCCGGAGGACCGAAACCGGACTCCCTGATAGCGTGTGGGGAGAAAACCACTTCCCCAGAGGCGATCGTAGAGAGGTTGGCCTCCGGTCCCGGAAGTCAGAGCGACAAAGGAAGGTAAGTTCTCGTTGTCACTGCCCAGGCCATAAGAAAGCCAGGAACCGATGCTGGGCCGACCCGCCAGTTGGAAACCCGTTTGGAAAAAGGTGATGGCTGGATCGTGATTGATGGCTTCCGTGTGGACGGTTTTGAGAAAACAAAGATTGTCTGCAACCTTGGCAGTGTGTGGCATCAGGTCACTGACCCAAGCACCCGATTGGCCACGTTGTTTGAAATCAAAGATGGAAGGAGCCAAAGGGAAACGGTCCTGAGTCGCGGTCATCCCGGTAAGCCGTTGACCTTGTCGAATGGAATCCGGCAGATCCTTTCCAGCCAACTTCTTGAGGGTAGGCTTATAGTCGAAAAGATCCATCTGCGAAGGAGCTCCCGACTGGAAGAGATAGATGACCCGTTTCGCTTTTGGGGCAAAGTGGGTTTTGCCTTCGCAGAGAAGGTTGGCGAGGGCTATGGATCCAAGAGAAGAGGTAAAAGTGCGACGATTCATGGGATTATTCCTTGGTAACGACTTCGTCGAGGTTCAGAAGAGTGCTGCAAATCAATGTCCAGGCAGCGACTTCGGGTTTAGGTAATTGAGAGGAGGATTTGGAATTACCAACTTTAACAAGGTGATCGGCTCCGGCAGCTTCAAATCGTTTTTGGTAATACTTCAGACTCTTGCTGATCACTACCACTTCCTGTGGATTTGGTGGCCTTTGAAGAATACGTTCGAATGCTAGTTGAATGCGATCTTCTTTGGTTTCAAGAATTTGCTGAGCTAAGACTCGGGCCGCTTCCAGAAAGGTCACATCGTTCATCAGATTGAGAGCCTGGAGCGGAGTATTGGTGCGGCGTATTGTCACTTCACAAGTTTCCCGTCCAGCACTATCAAAGTTCATCATCATGGGCGGAGGAACGGTTCGTTTCCAGAAGGTATAGAGACTGCGACGATACAGATCCGGACCTTTGGCCAGTTGATAGTTTTTATCGGAGGCCAGATCTCCCCAGAGTCCTTCCGGTTGGTAGGGTTTTACACTTGGACCACCGACTTTGTTAGCGAGTAACCCACTGACGGCCAACGCCTGATCGCGAATGGTTCCTGCTGATAAACGAAAGCGTGGACCTCGGGCCAGAAGTCGATTTTCAGGATCCAATTGAATCAATTTTGGGGTGGTCTTGGAGGACTGCTGATAGGTCTGACTGGTTACGATAAGTTTGTAGAGATGATGGAGATCCCAATGGTTTTCCATGAACTCTGCAGCCAACCAGTCGAGCAACTCTGGATGACTTGGGCGATCGCCCTGGACGCCGAAGTCTTCGGTGGTTTTGACGAGGCCTGTTCCAAAGATGTCTCGCCAAATCCGGTTCACGATTACTCTGGCGGTCAAGGGATTGTCCCGCGACACCAACCACTTGGCCAAATCCAGGCGATTCTTCGGAGTGGTTTGGCTGTGATTGAGGCTGGCAGGAAAGCCTGGATACACCTGCTCCATTTGAATATCATACTGACCTCGTTTCAGGATGTAGGCAGGGCGATCCACCGAATCCTCCATCACCATGACGGTTGGTATTTGCTTCTCATAGGCGGCTCGTTTGCGGGTGGCCAGAGTTGCCTTTTTGAAAGCATTTCGAATCTCCTCTGGACCCGAAATATGAAGAAAATGTTCCCGTTTTACTGCCTTTGGATCTCCAGCAAGTGCCAGGACTTCCTTCGGCCCAAGCACACGATTGTAGACCGATACTTCAGAAACCTTTCCGGGGAATTCCATTTGCCCGTTGCCAACTCTCAAAGGCTCATCGCTATCAAAGGATTGATTCAGGAAATCGAGATGCACATGAAAGGGCACTTCCTTGCCATCAATGTACATTCGAATTGATGAGGCGGTTCGTGTACCATCGTACGTTGCAAAAATATGAGAACCGGAAGGTGCAGGCACAGCAGTTTCCACCCGAATGGCATCATCCAACCAGCGTTTGATCAAGTTGAGTTGAACCGTCCTGTACTTGGTCAATTCCAGATAGTATCCCAGACCATGTTCCACAGGTACCATCTTGGAAAGAATTGTCCCCTGCTGCCCTTCTTCGTACTCGATTCGAGCCCCAAGTGAGAAGGTGTCAAAGTAGCCAAATTTCGCAACTTTACCGTCCTCACTTTCGCCTGTTGCCACTAAACCATCCGGGATTCTCCAACCTGCTTCTGGAGAGCATGCATCTGGATCCATTTCCTTGGTGAGCTTCTGAAAGAGTTTGTTCGCCTTCTTTTCCCTCTTCTTGAGTTGGGCCAGAGTCTTTGTGTTCTCTGGAGTTGGGGCTTTGATCCATGGCACCGAGTTCCCTTCCTTCAGCGCCCGACCATGTTCCGGAAGCCGATTAAAGAAAGAGTAGAGCTGGTAGTATTCCTTGTGGGTAATCGGGTCGTATTTATGACTATGACAACGAGCACACCCGATCGTGATGCCCTGCCAAACCGTGAAAGTCGTGTCCACCCGGTCAACCACGTACTCCACTGCAAACTCCTCCGGAATGATGCCCCCCTCAGAGTTGCCACGATGGTTGCGATTGAAGCCTGTCGCAATACGTTGGCTCAAAGTCGGTTTCGGCAAAAGATCGCCTGCCAGTTGCTCAATCGTGAATTGATCAAAAGGCATATTCTTCTGATACGCCTCAATCACCCAATCCCGCCATCTCCACATGGTCCGCCAACCATCACTCTGGTACCCACTGGTGTCGGCATATCGGGCTTGATCCAACCACTTGGCAGTCATGTGCTCTGCATAGGCCGTCGACTTCAGAAGCTTCCCGGCAGCCCTCCCAATATCTGGGTCGGCTAGAAAGTATTTCAATTCCTCAGGAGTCGGAGGCAAACCCGTCAAATCCAGCCACATTCTCCGAGCCAGGACTCGAACATCCGCTTTAGGAGACAATACCAGATTCTCCTCATGCAACCTGTGCAAAACAAACGCATCAACCGGATGACTCTTCCCATTTTCTGGCAACTTCGGCCTCTCCACTCTTTGAAACGCCCAATGCCCTTCCCACTTGGCACATTGCAAAATCCAATCTTTCAACAGCTGAACTTGCCCCTCCGAGAGCTGACGTGCCGACTTCGCCGGCGGCATCTTATCATCCAGATCATGAGTGATGATTCTTTGGTACAGCTCTGAGTCCTCCAAGTTCCCAGCTTCCACTACCGCCAACAAGCCTTCCTTTGTATCCAATCGCAGGTCCGCCTTCCGCTTCTCATCATCCGGCCCGTGACAGGCAAAGCAGGCATCCGAAAGAAGGGGCCGAATGTCACGGTCATATTGAATCTCCCTGCCAGAAGCTGAATCCACACTATGCAGCAACAAGACGAATAAGAAAAACCTCTTCATTTGAAACATGCGATAGGACTAGCATCCCAAGGGCTGGATTCAATGAAATAGAAAATACTTCTTTCAGTTATTCAGAATACAACAATGCTGTCCCTAATCACTCCAAATCATGAAAACACCTCTCCCGACCCTGCTCCTGTTCTCTCTTTTGCCCATATCGGTTATCGCTGAATCATGGCCAGATCTCCAACTCCTCGAATCCAGAAAAATCTGGGACCAGGCCCCTCACAATGCCTTTACCGACCTGATTCGATTCAAGGGAAGTTGGTATTGTGTTTTTCGAGAAGGCAAAGGTCATGTTTCCCCGGATGGAGCCTTGCGGGTCATCACTTCCAAAGATGGCAAGGATTGGGAATCTGCTGCCCTCATCACTTCTGCGAATTCGGACCTGCGGGACGCCAAGATCACCGAGACTCCAGATGGAAAGTTGATGCTGGCCGGTGCTGAAGCCATGAATGATCCAAAGGACTACAAACATCAGTCACTGGTCTGGTTTTCCGATGATGGCAAAAACTGGAGCAAGGGCTACGAAGTTGGAGTGCGGGACAATTGGCTTTGGCGAATCACCTGGCACAAGGGTCAGGCATACGGTTTCGGCTATGGAACCAAGAATCACAACCGGGGAGTCCGCCTCTTCCAAAGTAAGGATGGAAAGCAATTTGAAACCCTCATCGAGAAGGCAAAGATCAACGGCTCTTACCCCAACGAAACCTCCATGGTCTTTCTCGATGATGACACCTGTTACTGCCTGGTTCGCCAGGACGGCAAACCCAACACCGGCGTCATCGGCATCTCCGAACCACCCTACACAGAATGGAAATGGAAGAAACTCAACCGCCGCATTGGTGGCCCCCACATGATCCGGTTACCCGATGGCAGGTTTCTGACAGCCGTTCGCCTCTACGACCGTCCGGTCCGCACCTCCCTCTGTTGGCTCGACCCTGAAAAAGGGCACCTCACCGAAGCTCTCAAACTCCCCTCCGGCGGAGACACCAGTTACGCAGGTCTCGTCTGGCACGAAGACCTACTCTGGGTCAGTTACTACTCCTCCCACGAAGGCAAGACCTCCATCTACCTGGCAAAGGTCAAAGTCGAACCGCAACCCTGACTCAACCTGGTGTGTACATCTGCGAAAAAGGCCAAAAGCCAGTTCCC
>CAYSOI010000097.1:5395-11598 GCA_964432425.1 uncultured Opitutales bacterium
CCTCTTGGAACCTAAGAAAGTAATCATACATAACGGAATGTCCCCGCTCCTCGGATATTGATTCTTGAAGCTAAATCATCTGCAATCATACATTTATTGGTAACCATGAAAATCCCGTCCAACCCTCCTTCCCGCCGGAATGTTTTGCGTGCTGGTGCTGGTGTGCTTGCACTGCCCTGGCTTGAAAGCTTTTCCCATGCGGCCAACCCGACCCCGCCCAAGCGGATCATCAACATTTGCACAAGCTTCGGGTTGTATGGACCGTCCTTTTTCCCTGAGGAAGCGGGGGCAGATTATGTTCCGAGCGAATACCTTGGGCTTCTGGGGGATTTGCGGAAGGATTTTACAGTGTTCTCAGGGATTTCGCATCCGGAAATTGGAGGGGACCATGCCTCGGAGTCTTGTTTCCTGACCAGTGCCAAGCATCCGACCCGGCCTGGTTTTCGCAACACGGTCTCCATGGACGTGGTGGCGTCCAAACAGGTTGCCGGGGAAACGCGTTTCCCGTTCCTGACCCTTTCCACGCTGGACGGGAGTCCCCTCTCCTACACAGAAACCGGTGCGGGGATCCCGGCATGGAACACGCCTTCCAAAATCTATGCCCGGATGTTCATTGCCGGAACCAAACAGCAAGTAAAACAGGAAATGGACCGGATCCGCCGGGGGAAGAGTATCCTCGACCGGATGAAGGGGCGTTTGTCCCGCCTTTCCCGTTCCGTCAGTAGCTACGACCGGCAACAGGTCGCGGATTATGCGGAGGCCGTGCGGGGGCTGGAAAAGCAATTGGTGGCAGAGGAAAAGTGGGTAAATCTCCCCAAGCCCAAGGTCTCCGAGACCCAACCTTCCGAGAATTACCCCAGCCCCTTTGCCGACCGCAGCAACAGCATCGGCCGGGCATCTGTCATGCTTGGACTGATGAAGTTGGCCGTGCAGACGGACTCGACCCGTGTGGCCAGCCTGTTCATCCGTGGAATGGACGAGAAGCCTCCGATCCCTGGCGTCAATGAAGGGCACCACGGCCTGAGCCACCATGGACGGAACCCCAAAAAGATCGCCCAGCTCAAGATCATCGAGAAGGAAAAGATGAAGGTTTTCGGGGATTTCCTGACCTCGTTACGCAACACTGAGGAAGCCGGCAGCAACCTCCTGGATTCGACCCAGGTATTGATCGGGAGCAACCTCGGGGATGCCAGCGGCCACGGCACGACGAACCTTCCCGTCCTCCTTGCTGGTGGGGGATGGAAACATGGCGGGCACATCGCCGGGAAAGTGAAGGACAACACCCCGCTGGGGAAATTGTTTGTCAACATGCTCCAGCGTTTTGGCGTGGAAACTGACACTTTCGGATCCGGACAAGGGACGATCAATGGGCTCAGTTAAGAAGAATCTGAGGATCTGTACCGCCACTTTCCTTGTGGCTGCCCTTTCCGGTGTGAAGACCCATGCGGATGACGCCGCTGCTACCTTCAAGGAGAAGGTCGCCCCCATTTTGGAGGCCGTCTGTACGGATTGCCACGGCATCGAAAAACCTAAGGCTGGCCTCGACCTGGAGACGCTCCCTAGCCCGGAACAACTCCTCACTGAGTACCACCATTGGTTTAAGGTTATGGAGCAGGTCGAAACAGGAACCATGCCGCCAGAGGGGGAAGACCCGCTTGCCCCTGGGGACAAGGCCACACTCCTTTCCTGGATCAAGGATGACCTGACCGGCCTCCTCGTGGAAAAGCAACGCAAGGAAGGCCGGAGCCGTTTCCGCCGCCTTTCGCGAAATGAATACGCCAACACCGTACAAGACCTCTTTGGGATCCGCCCGCCTGTCATCCGGATGATGCCGGGGGATGGACGGGTCGACGGCTACGACAAAGTGACCAAGGCACTACCCTTTTCTCCTGCGGCCACGGATGCACAGATCCAGATCGCCGAGGCCATGATCGCTCGGATGTTCAAGCATCCCCAGGACCAGGTGACAACCCGCCTCTGGGCACGTGAGAGCGGGCAATCCAAGGGACACCTCCTGGGGTTGCCCGACGGATGGTGGGTCTCCTTCAATTCTGATGCCAACTCCGGCCAGCTGGGTAAAGAGAACAACGGCCGGCGAAACGGGTTCCCCGGGCCACGCAAACCAGGTTGGCACCGCATCCGTATCCATGCCTACGCCTACCAGACGGACAAGCCACTACCAGTCGGGATCTATGCCGGCCACGTCTGGGCCTATCCGCAAATCCTCAAATTGTTGAAAGTCGTCGACATCCCGCCCGGCAAACCGACGACGGTGGAGACCGATGTCTACCTCCGCACAAACAAGGACAACGATATCCCGGGCTCTGGGATCCGCCTCATTCCATTTGGATTAGGCGTCCCCGTTCCGAAGAATACCCAGGCCAGTGTCCGGGGGAAAGGAAAGCCCGGGCTCGCACTGCAATGGGTCGACCTGGAGGAGTTGGAAGGGACGTTACCTGGCCAGGATTTGCTCTTTAACGACTTACCAGGGGATTGGTTCCCGGGGCTAAAAGGAGCAAAGCGGAACAAGTCCTCACAGTTGTCGCAGAAACAAATGGAAAGCGTCCTGCGGAAGTCCTTTGCCCGGATCGGGGCACGTCTCTACCGGCGGGACCTTGCGAAGTGGGAAGTGGAACGACATGTGAAGAATTTCATGGACTCGCTCTATCGCCGGGAGACGTTGCAGAAAGCCTACATCAACGAAGTGACGATGCTGCTGACCTCCCCTGACTTCCTAAGCATCTCCGCCAAGCCCGGCCCGCTGGACGGTTTTGGCCTCGCCACCCGCCTCTCCTACTTCCTCTGGAATTCCACCCCCGATGCAGAACTCCTAGAGACTGCACGCTCAGGAATGTTAACAGATCCAAAGGTTCTCCAGGAGCAAACCGACCGGCTTCTCAACGACCCAAAGTCGGATCGGTTCGTAGAGGACTTCCTCGACCAATGGCTCGGCCTCTGGGGAATCGAAAACACGACACCCGACAAAGACCTTTATCCCGAGTATGACGACGAACTCAAAATCTCCAGTGCCATGGAGACTCAGGAAGCCTTCCGCCACATGCTCGACAAAAACATCAGCGTGAAGGACTTTGTCGCACCGGGCTGGGTCATGGCGAATTCACGGCTGGCCAAGGTCTATGGGTTGGAAGGTGTGGAAGGTTTTGGAATCCGGCGGGTCAAGTTGCCCGTGGATTCACCTTACGGCGGTTTCCTGACTCAGGCTGCGACCATGAAGGTTACGGCCAACGGCACCTTGACCTCTCCTGTGAAACGTGGCGTCTGGGTATCCGACCGGCTACTGGGGATCCCCATCCCGGCACCACCGGCAAATATCAGTGCAGTCGACCCCGATACCCGCGGTGCACAGACCCTGCGTGAACAATTGGCCCTCCACAGCCAGGAAGGCAGTTGCCAAGCCTGCCATGCCCGTTTCGACCCCTACGGCTTCGCACTAGAAAGTTTCGATGTCATGGGCAACTTCCGAACAAACTACCGGATCGCCAACCCCAAGAAAGGCAAGGGCATTCCCAAGTGGACGGAAGGCCTCGCGGTCGATTGTTCCGGAGTCACACCTAATGGCGATGAATTTGAAGGCATTCACGGTCTCCGCAAGCTCCTGGCCGGAAACCCGGCCCAACTCGCCCGCGGTGTTGTCCGGCACCTCTTGACCTACTCAACCGGCGAACCCGCCAGCCCCATCGACCAACCTGCTATCAATGCCATTGCTGAAACCGCAGCCAAGGATAACTACGGCCTCCGCTCTCTGGTACATGGCCTCGTCCAAAGCGAAGTATTCCGCCATAAGTAGGCGGATGGAACCGCTGGGTATTACCAACCCCTTTTCGTTTTGCAATTTAGAAGTGGTTTGTAAAGTCATCCCGTAGGATCGGTAGACATCTTAATGGGAACAATGGGCATTATTTCATCAATATAATCCAATACTTGACCCTGTGGCAAATTACCACAAGACTCTAATGTATGAGTAAATCAATACGAATTAGCGATGAGTTAGCCGAGGTAGCCGAAGGTGCGGCTGTGCTTTCCCATCGGTCTCCACCTCAGCAAGTGGAACATTGGGCACAAATCGGTCGAGCCTTGGAACCTGTCCTTTCCTATCAAGCTGTTTCCAAAATCAAATCCGTAAACCGTGCTGATCTGGATTCAGCATTGAAAGCAGTGGAAACACCGGAAGGGATTGCACGTGCTCAATCAGTGATCCGTAGAACATCTGGTTCCATCGAGTCAACAGACTGACATATTGAAGGCACATGGATTTGCCACTTCTCATAATGTTGGCCGGACCAAATGGAGCGGGAAAATCCACCTTTTGGGAAACCCATCTGAAGCACTTGAATTTACCCTTCCTTAATGCGGATATCCTGGCCAGAGAAACAGGACTCGACGTCTATACTTCCGCCAACAACATTGCTTCCATTCGTGATGAACTCATTGAACGCCAGGAAAGTTTCATCACTGAGACGGTCTTGTCTGATCCAGTCGGGGAAAAGGTTCAGGTATTGGCAAAAGCTTCAGAAAAAGGATTTGATGTCACGCTGATTTACATCGGTATTGAAAGCAGCGATCTCTCCCGCCGAAGAGTCAAAGCCAGAGTCCAGGCAGGAGGACATGATGTGCCAACAGAAAAACTCCAAGCCCGATATGAGAGATCACTGGACAATTTGAAACGAGCCATTCAGCAACTTCCCAGAGTCTTAATTTACGACAACAGCTCTTTTGAATCTCCCCATCGCTTCATTGCTGAGTTTCGACAGGGGAAAGTATTTCGAAGCACCAAAGAAAATCTACCGGAATGGGTGAGGAACTTTGTTCCTTAAAATGGCAAACGGATAGGCCCATGATTGATTGTGTCACCTACAAGGTGGAATGAGCACCTGGGAACGCCGAACCCCAACTCGGCCAGTATTCGAATAGCCAAGCTACCCATCAAAACAACCTACCAGACCACAATTCATCAAGAAACTCCTGCATCGATAGAATTTCAATTCCATCACTGGTAGTGCGACTTTTCTGTTCCCGACAAACAAGAATTCTCCGTCCTGTAACAAAGTGTTCTGCAGCAAGTTCCTGCAGTCCTTTCAAGTGGTGCATCTGCACCTTGGCGGAGGATTTGCACTCAATGGCACATTCAAGATCAGATTAACAATAAAATCCACCTCCACACCCGTGCTCAATCTCCAGAAACTGAAGTCAGCAAATCGTTCGTGGTAGGCATTGTAGCAACAAAGCTCATGAAAAACCCAGCTCTCGAAAGCTTTTCCAAAAAGTTCACTGCCGGGTTCCAGATGACCTCTTCGGGCTAGAAAGTTCACCACCCCAACATCATGAAAATAAAATTTATCCGCTAAAGAGAGACGCCTCTTGGGGCGTTTGCGGTAGGGAGACAGCATCCGAGCCAACAAAGTATCGGACAGAATTTCAAAATAGCCACGAACCGTCTCCCGGCTCACACCCAACTCTCTGCCGAGGGTTGAAAAATTCACTTGCTCTGTATCCGTCAACGCAGCTGCATTGAGAAACTCTGAACAGGGTGGTCTTCCCGGATTGCCTGGGTCCCCAAAGAAAAACAGTCTCAGTTCCCGCTTTTGGCAGATTCAGTGCTCTTTGAATCTCGCCCATAGTAAATTGCAATTTACATGTAATTCGCAACCCTTCATGGCAATTTACACAACACAATCCTGAGCAAGCCCCTCCTGTTTCAGGGAGTGAACAGCTTCTGTCATCACAAATACTTTGACCAATGGAACTGTTTGATGCCATTGAGATAGTCGCTCCTCCCAAAGAATGCACACTCTCGATAAACTGACCGTTGCCCTGTACCTTGTGGTCATCATTGGCATTGGGATACACTTCGGGCGAAACCAGTCCCGGAAGGAGTTCTTTGCAGCAGGGGGAACGATGGGGTGGTTCGTGGTTGGCATCAGTGTGATGGCGACTTTGTTCTCTTCAAACAGCTTTGTCTTTTATCCCTCAGCAGCCTTTGGCAACAGTTTGCGAATCGGGTTGTCTCTGGTCTCCTTTGCGTTAGTCACTCCCGTGGTGATCTGGGTATTCATTCCGGTGTATAAACGCTTGAAAGTCTCGACCGCCTACGAGTACCTGGAACAACGGTATCATGTGGCGGTTCGGACTTTGGCCAGTGCTTTGTTTGTACTGTTAAGGATCGGCTGGATGGCTTCAGCCAC